>NZ_JBEPEL010000078.1:0-31100 GCF_040300825.1 Streptomyces sp. NPDC000229 | reverse complement strand
CAAGCTGATCGAGCGCAACACCACGATCCCGACGAAGCGCTCGGAGATCTTCACGACGGCCGAGGACAACCAGCCGTCGGTGCAGATCCAGGTCTACCAGGGCGAGCGCGAGATCGCCGCGTACAACAAGAAGCTCGGCATGTTCGAGCTGACCGGTCTGCCCCCGGCCCCGCGCGGCGTCCCGCAGATCGAGGTCTCCTTCGACATCGACGCCAACGGCATCATGCACGTGACCGCGAAGGACCTCGGCACGGGCAAGGAGCAGAAGATGACCGTCACCGGCGGCTCCTCGCTGCCGAAGGACGAGGTCGACCGGATGCGTGAGGAGGCCGAGCGGTACGCGGAGGAGGACCACAAGCGCCGCGAGGCCGCCGAGACCCGCAACCAGGGCGAGCAGCTCGTCTACCAGACGGAGAAGTTCCTCAAGGACAACGAGGACAAGGTTCCGGGTGACGTCAAGACCGAGGTCGAGACGGCGGTGAACGAGCTCAAGGAGAAGCTGAAGGGCGAGGACACCGCCGAGATCCGCACCGCCACGGAGAAGGTCGCGGCCGTCTCGCAGAAGCTCGGCCAGGCCATGTACGCGGACGCCCAGGCCGCGGGCGGAGCCGCCGGTGCCGGTGAGGCTCCGGGTGCGGCCCAGGGTGCCGCCGCCGAGGACGATGTCGTCGACGCCGAGATCGTCGACGACGAGAAGCCGAAGGGGGCCGCATGACGGAGGAGACCCCGGGCTTCGAGGAGAAGCCCGACGTCCCCTCCGGCGCCACGCCCGATGACGCCGCCGAAGCCGCCGCTGCCACTCCCTCCGCGAACCCCGCGGAGGAGGGCCCGGCGGCCCCGGCAGGGGACGCGACCGCACAGATCGCCGGCCTGACGGCCCAGCTGGACCAGGCCCGCACCGCGCTCGGCGAGCGCACCGCGGACCTCCAGCGGCTCCAGGCCGAGTACCAGAACTACCGCCGCCGGGTCGAGCGCGACCGGGTCACGGTCAAGGAGCTCGCCGTCGCGAGCCTCCTGACCGAGCTCCTGCCGGTGCTCGACGACATCGGCCGCGCCCGTGAGCACGGCGAGCTGGTGGGCGGCTTCAAGTCGGTGGCCGAATCGCTGGAGACGGTCGCCGCCAAGCTGGGCCTGCAGCAGTTCGGCAAGGAGGGCGAGCCCTTCGACCCGACGATCCACGAGGCGCTGATGCACTCGTACGCGCCGGACGTCACCGAGACGACGTGCGTCGCGATCCTGCAGCCCGGGTACCGCATCGGCGAGCGGACCATCCGGCCCGCCCGCGTCGCGGTGGCCGAGCCCCAGCCCGGGGCCGCGCCGGCCGGCCAGGCCGCCCAGGGTGCCCAGGGCGCTCAGGAGCCCAAGGAAGAGCAGCAGAAGTCGGCCGACGAGGAGAGCGGTGGCCCCGAGGAGGGCTGACGCATTGACCGGTAATCGGGAGGAGGGACGTCGATGAGCACGAAGGACTTCGTGGAGAAGGACTACTACAAGGTTCTCGGCGTCCCCAAGGACGCCACCGAGGCCGAGATCAAGAAGGCGTACCGGAAGCTCGCCCGCGAGTTCCACCCGGACGCCAACAAGGGTGACGCGAGCGCGGAGGCGCGCTTCAAGGAGATCTCCGAGGCGAACGACATCCTCGGCGACCCCAAGAAGCGCAAGGAGTACGACGACGCCCGCGCCCTGTTCGGCAACGGTGGCTTCCGCGCCGGTCCGGGCGGCGGAGCCGGCGGCACGTTCAACTTCGACCTGGGTGACCTCTTCGGCGGCGCCCAGGGCGGAGCCGGCGGTGCCGGCGGCTTCGGCGGGGGCCTCGGGGACGTCTTCGGCGGGCTGTTCAACCGGGGCGGCGCGGGCACCCGCACACAGCCGCGCCGGGGCCAGGACATCGAGTCCGAGGTGACGCTCAGCTTCACCGAGGCGGTGGACGGGGCCACGGTCCCGCTGCGGATGTCCAGCCAGCAGCCCTGCAAGGCCTGTTCCGGCACCGGCGACAAGAACGGCACGCCCCGTGTGTGCCCCACCTGTGTCGGCACCGGGCAGGTCTCGCGCGGCGGCAGCGGCTCCTTCTCGCTGACCGACCCGTGCGTGGACTGCAAGGGCCGCGGGCTCATCGCCCAGGACCCGTGCGACGTGTGCCACGGCAGCGGGCGCGCCAAGTCGTCCCGCACCATGCAGGTCCGCATCCCCGCGGGCGTCTCCGACGGGCAGCGCATCCGGCTGCGCGGCAAGGGCGCGCCCGGCGAGCGGGGCGGCCCGGCCGGTGACCTGTACGTGGTGGTGCACGTCGACGCCCACCCGGTGTTCGGCCGCAAGGGCGACAACCTGACCGTCACGGTGCCCGTCACGTTCGACGAGGCGGCGCTCGGCGGCGAGATCAGGGTGCCGACCCTCGGCGGGCCCGCGGTCACGCTGAAGATCCCGGCCGGCACGCCCAACGGCCGCACGATGCGCGCCCGGGGCAAGGGCGCGGTCCGCAAGGACGGCACGCGCGGGGACCTGCTCGTCACCGTCGAGGTGGCCGTGCCCAAGGACCTGAGCGACAAGGCGCGCGAGGCGCTCGAAACGTACCGGGAGGCCACGGCGGGTGAGGACCCGCGGGCCGAGCTGTTCCAGGCCGCGAAGGGGGCTTGAAATGGACGGACGCCGTCGCAATCCGTACGAGCTGACCGACGAGACACCGGTGTACGTCATCTCGGTGGCGGCCCAGCTCAGCGGACTGCACCCGCAGACGCTGCGCCAGTACGACCGGCTGGGCCTGGTCTCGCCGGACCGTACGGCCGGGCGGGGCCGGCGCTACTCGGCGCGTGACATCGAACTGCTGCGGCAGGTGCAGCAGTTGTCGCAGGACGAGGGCATCAACCTGGCGGGCATCAAGCGGATCATCGAGCTGGAGAACCAGGTCGCCGCCCTCCAGTCCCGGGTCGCCGAGCTCACGGCGGCGGTCGAGGGCGCGGCGGCGGCGATGCGGCAGCGCGAGGCGCAGGTGCACGCCTCGTACCGGCGCGACCTGGTCCCGTACCAGGACGTGCAGCAGGCGAGCGCGCTGGTGGTGTGGCGTCCGCCCAAGCGCGGGGAGTGACACGTTCCGTGAGGCCCCTTCCGTTCCGGCGGAGGGGGCCTTCTTCCGTATGTACGGGCGGGTGTACGCGCGTGTGATGATCCCGGCGTGCGGACGAATCGGCGGCACCGGATACGTGGGGCGGGCACGGGGGCCGTGCTGGTGGTCCTGACGGCGCTGGGGGCGGTGGCGGTGAGCGCGCCGAGGCGTCGGTGGCCTGGCGCAACACGGTGACCCGCACCGACGCCGTGGCGACCAGCGGCGCGTATCTGCGCGTGACCCCCGCCCCGGCGTGGCGGCCCAGACGGTCGCCCCGGACGGGCCGCTGGACCTCGGCAACACCGGGGCCGTCGAGGTCACGCCCTGGGCGCCGTACGACCCGGCCTGGGGTCTTTCGTTTGGATCAGGCTGGATCAGGGTGCGGTGTCCAGGCGTCACGAGCCCAGCAAGATCCGAACGAGAGGCCCTAGGGGATCAGCTCGGTCACCGCGTCCAGCGTCGTCTCCCACAAGGGCTGGGCGCCCGTCCCGAAGGCCGCCGCGAGGGCGGTGCCGACGGCGACGTCCTGGGCCGCCACCTTGGCGTTCTCGTCCCAGTCGGTGGTGACGTGGCCGTCGCCGGTGGACTGAAGCTCGCCGAGCCGGCGGCCGTTGCGCAGCAGCCGGCTCTCGCCGTACCCGCAGGGCACGAGCCGGTAGCGGGCGGTGCCGACGCGGGCGTCGACGCGGTAGGAGCGGCGGGAGAGCCGGCCCTTGGCAGGTGCGATCCCGGCCGGCCGGCCGTCGACGGTGAGCGTCAGCAGGGCGGGGTCACGGGTGCCGATCGGGATGTGCGGGTCGGGCTCCGTGCCGGTGGCGCGGACCAGCCGTACGTGCGGGAGGCCGGGGCCCGTGACGTCGAGCGTGCCGGCGCCGGACAGCAGGCGCACGGTCGGTGTGGCGGGGAAGTGGTCGTGCATGGTCAGTGATCCTGCTCCAGGATGCCCGACTGCGCTATGAGATATCCCAGTTGGGCACGGCTCCCGCTGCCGAGGACGGCCGCGAGCTTGGCGATGTGGGCGCGGCACGTCCGTACGTTCATGCCGAGGCGGCGGGCGATCGCCTCGTCGACGTGGCCTTCCACGAGGAGTTTGGCGATGGAGCGCTGGACGCCGCTGATGCCGTCGGACTTCAGGTCGTACGGGATCTCCTCGTTGATCGGCACGGCCAGCTGCCAGAACTGGTCGAAGACTCCGGCGAGGTAGGCGACCAGGCCGGGGTGGCGCAGCTCCAGGGCGACTTGGCGGTCGCTGCGCGCCGGTACGAAGGCCACTTCGCGGTCGACGATGATCAGCCGGTCGATGATCTGCTCCAGGGTGCGCACCTGCACCTCGGGGCCCACGTGTTCCAGGTACGTCAGCGTCAGTTCGGTGTGGCGGGCCGTGTGCTGGTAGAGCGTGCGCATCCGGATGCCCCGGCCGAGCAGCGGCCGTACGCGGCGCAGTGCCTCGCTCAGGCCGTGGGCGGGGCGTCCGCCGCCGGGCTGGACGGTCAGCAGCTCCTTCTCGCAGCCGGCGACCACGCGGTCCAGCGTCGCGTTGATCCGGCTCAGTCCCTCCAGCACGGTGATGGCGTGCGTGGTGGGGGCGTTCTGGGCGCTGATCGCCATGAATGGCTCGAACGCGTCGGACAGTTCGACCGTAAGACGTCTACGCTCCAGGATCTCGCGCTCGATGGGCTGGAGCAGTTGGGCCAGCGCGGAGGAGGGCGGGACGGGGCGGAGCCACTGGGCGTCGTCCGGGTCGGGGTGCAGCAGCGCGAGGTCGAGGAGACAGGGCACCTCATCCGCCTCTGACCGGGGTATTCGTCCGCTGCGCAAGGCGTTGGCGTAGAGCTCGGAACCCGCCTCGCAGAGCTCCGCGTGGGAATGGGGGTGGCCAGGCTTGTCTGGTTTTACGCTCATCTGTACACCCCCAGGCTCCTGCATCTCAGGAACATGATGCCTGCCGTAGGTGGTGGAAGCGTGGAGAGTGAGCAATCGTCGTAGCCGCGGGGGTTGGAAAGAGACGTTGCCTTCAAGTGAGGTTGCTCGGTGATGACGAAGAGACTCATACGCGCAGTGGTGGCCAGTGCGTTCATCGCTGCCGGCGCGGTAGGGGTTCTGGGGGCGGCCGAGGGTCAGGACTCGCAGGCGGCTCCCGGCACCGGAACCATGACGCAGGACCCCGGCTGGACCGCCGCGCCCGCCACGTCGGGCCTGACCGCGAACGACCCCTCGTGGACCACCGCACCCGTCAGGTCGGGTACGGCCGCGCTGGACCCCGGCTGGACCGCCGCACCGCCACGGGCGGACCTCGCGGCGTACGACCCGAGCTGGACCGTCGTCGGCGCATGAACGTTCCCGACGACTCGCGCTTCCGGCGCGAGATGGCATCCGCTTACCGTTCCGGGTGGCATTTCATCGACCTCGTCACGGCTGTGCCGCACAGTGGCGATTCGTTGATGGTCACCCTCTTCGGGGAGCCGATCGTCATCACGCGCGGAGAAGACGAGGACATCCGAGCCTACCGATGCCTTCGACGGCCCCGCGGAGCTCCGCAGCCCGTCCGATGCGCCATCCGGTACGGCATGATTTTCGTCAACCTCGACCAGCGTGACCACCAGCTGGTCGAGCCGGAGACCACCACCGCCACCCCCCGCAGCGCCTGAGCGATTCCCCCGTCGTTGTAAATCGCCCAGGTGCTTCCCCCACACAGCGGCGCCATCGTGGACCTGAACACGATGGCGCCGCTGTGCTGTGCGGATACGCCTCCGGGCGCTACGCGCGCCCCATCGCCCGCGTGAGGGCGATCTCGATGACGACCCGGTCCGGGTTCGGCGTCGGTGTACGGCCGTACCGGGCCGCGTAACGCTCCACCGCGTCCGCCACCGCCTCCGGCTCCGTACGGATCGTCGCGACGCCCTCCAGCGTCGCCCAGCGCCCCTTGTCGACCTGGCACACCGCCACCCGCGCGCCCCCGGGGCCCGCCGCCAGGACGTTGGCGACCTTGCGGCTGTGCTTGTTGGTGATCACCCGGGCGATGCCCTTCTCGCCGCCCTCGGGGTCGTACGTCACGCCCACCGCCACGACGTGCGGGGTGCCGTCCGGCCGGGGCGTGGTCAGGGTGCTCATGTGGTACTCGCGCCAGAAGCCGAGATACGAGTCGCCGGGGTTGCGGGGGTCGATGGCCATGCACGCGAACCTACCGGCGACGGGTGTTCCCGGACCATATTGAGTGGAATAGACTCAACTTTACGTACGTTGGATGAGTCATAGTCGTCAGACCCGTGGTACCGAGGAGGAGAGACCGCCCGTGGACGCCGAGCTGACCAACAAGAGCCGGGATGCGCTGAACGCCGCGACCAGCCGCGCCGTGTCCGAAGGACACCCGGACCTGACCCCCGCGCACCTGCTGCTCGCGCTGCTCGCGGGCCAGGACAACGAGAACATCACCGACCTGCTCGCCGCGGTCGACGCCGACCAGGCCGCCGTACGGTCCGGGGCCGAACGTGTGCTCGCCGCCCAGCCCAGCGTCACCGGCTCCACCGTCGCCCCGCCGCAGCCCAACCGCGAGATGCTCGCCGTCATCGCCGACGCCTCGCAGCGCGCCAAGGAGCTGGGCGACGAGTACCTGTCGACCGAGCACCTGCTCATCGGCATCGCGGCCAAGGGCGGCCAGGCCGGTGAGGTGCTGGAACGGCAGGGCGCGAGTGCGAAGAAGCTGCTGGAGGCGTTCGAGAAGGCGAGGGGAGGGCGCCGCGTGACCACAGCGGACCCGGAGGGCCAGTACAAGGCGCTGGAGAAGTTCGGTACGGACTTCACGGCCGCCGCCCGCGACGGCAAGCTGGACCCGGTCATCGGCCGGGACCAGGAGATCCGCCGCGTCGTGCAGGTGCTGTCCCGGCGTACGAAGAACAACCCGGTGCTCATCGGCGAGCCCGGCGTCGGCAAGACCGCCGTCGTCGAGGGCCTCGCCCAGCGCATCGTCAAGGGCGACGTCCCGGAGAGCCTGAAGAACAAGCGCCTGGTCGCGCTCGACCTCGGCGCCATGGTCGCGGGCGCCAAGTACCGGGGTGAGTTCGAGGAGCGGCTGAAGACCGTCCTGTCCGAGATCAAGGCCAGCGACGGCCAGATCATCACGTTCATCGACGAGCTGCACACGGTCGTCGGCGCGGGCGCCGGCGGCGACTCCGCCATGGACGCGGGCAACATGCTCAAGCCGATGCTCGCCCGCGGCGAGCTGCGCATGGTCGGCGCGACGACCCTCGACGAGTACCGCGAGCGCGTCGAGAAGGACCCCGCCCTGGAGCGCCGCTTCCAGCAGGTCCTGGTCGCCGAGCCGAGCGTCGAGGACACCATCGCGATCCTGCGCGGCCTCAAGGGCCGGTACGAGGCCCACCACAAGGTCCAGATCGCCGACTCCGCGCTGGTGGCGGCCGCCACCCTCTCCGACCGGTACATCACCTCCCGGTTCCTGCCCGACAAGGCCATCGACCTCGTCGACGAGGCCGCGTCCCGGCTGCGTATGGAGATCGACTCCTCGCCCGTCGAGATCGACGAGCTCCAGCGCGCCGTCGACCGCCTCCGCATGGAGGAGCTGGCGCTGAAGAGCGAGTCCGACCCCGCCTCCGTACAGCGCCTGGAGAAGCTGCGCCGCGACCTCGCCGACAAGGAGGAGGAGCTGCGGGGCCTGACCGCCCGCTGGGAGAAGGAGAAGCAGGGCCTCAACCGCGTCGGTGAGCTCAAGGAGCAGCTCGACGACCTGCGCGGCCAGGCCGAGCGCGCTCAGCGCGACGGCGACTTCGACACCGCCTCCAAGCTGCTGTACGGCGAGATCCCGGCCGTGGAGCGCGAGTTGGAGGCAGCCAGCGAGGCCGAGCAGGAGGCCGCCAAGGACACCATGGTCAAGGACGAGGTCGGGCCCGACGACATCGCCGACGTGGTCGGCTCCTGGACCGGCATCCCGGCCGGGCGCCTGCTGGAGGGCGAGACGCAGAAGCTGCTGCGGATGGAGGACGAGATCGGCCGCCGGCTGATCGGCCAGAGGGAGGCCGTACGGGCGGTGTCGGACGCGGTGCGCCGCACCCGCGCGGGCATCTCCGACCCCGACCGGCCCACCGGCTCGTTCCTCTTCCTCGGCCCCACCGGTGTCGGCAAGACCGAGCTGGCCAAGGCCCTCGCCGACTTCCTCTTCGACGACGAGCGGGCGATGGTCCGCATCGACATGAGCGAGTACGGCGAGAAGCACAGCGTCGCCCGGCTCGTCGGCGCGCCTCCCGGCTACGTCGGGTACGAGGAGGGCGGCCAGCTCACCGAGGCGGTGCGCCGTCGGCCGTACAGCGTGGTGCTGCTCGACGAGGTGGAGAAGGCACACCCGGAGGTCTTCGACATCCTGCTCCAGGTGCTGGACGACGGCCGGCTGACCGACGGCCAGGGCCGCACGGTCGACTTCCGCAACACCATCCTGATCCTCACCTCCAATCTGGGAAGCCACTTCCTGATGGACCCGGTGACTCCGGAGGAGCAGAAGAAGGAGCAGGTGCTGGAGGCGGTGCGGGCCTCCTTCAAGCCGGAGTTCCTCAACCGTCTCGACGACATCGTGGTCTTCTCCGCACTCGACCGGGACCAGCTCGCCCACATCGCGGGGCTCCAGATCGACCGCTTGGCCAAGCGTCTCGCCGAGCGCCGGCTCACCCTGGACGTCACCCCGGCCGCCCTGGAGTGGCTCGCCGTCGAGGGCTTCGACCCCGCCTACGGCGCCCGCCCGCTGCGCCGCCTGGTCCAGACGGCCATCGGCGACCGCCTCGCCAAGGAGATCCTCGCGGGCGACGTCGTGGACGGCGACACGGTACGCGTGGACCGCGAAGGGGACGGCCTGACCGTCGGCGCGGCGCGGTAGGTCAGGTGGTGAACGCGAGGAGACGTACGAGGGCGGTGCCCCCGCCCTCGTACGTCACCTCCACGTTCACCGCCACGGGACCGTCCGTCGGCGCGGCGTCGCCGTACTGGACGTTCAGGCACAGGTCGGTGTCGCAGGAGAGGCTCGGCTCCACGCCCGGGTAGGTGGCCGCCAGCCACATCCCGGACTCCCGGTCCGGCATCCGGAACTCGGCGTGGACCTGGGTGTCCAGCCACGCCGCCTGCGTGCACCTCGCGTCCCAGGCGCTTTTCGGCAGCGTCCCCTGGGCGAATGCCACCGCCTTGTCGCACGGCACTTCTTGCGCCCGGCCGGACTCGGTGAGGGCGTACGCGCCCCATGCGACACAGCCGGCCGGCACACCCAGAACCCCCAGCAGCGTCACCCAGATCCACCAGTACCGCCCGAGCGTCTTCCCGGTCTCTTCAGCCATGGGAACGAGATCATGTCAGCTCGCAGCGGATCACCCCGCCCGGGCTTGCCACCCACGTCCCGGGATGGGGGAGGATGGCAGGAATCGTTCGAAGGGAATTTCACGGTGAGCATCGACCCCGGCTCGATTCCGAATTTCGGTGGCCAGCCCGAGCCTCAGCAGGCCGGAGGACCGGCGGGCCCCGTCGTCCCGGACCAGGACCTCGTCAAGCAGCTCCTGGAGCAGATGGAGCTGAAGTACGTCGTCGACGACGAGGGTGACCTCGCGGCGCCGTGGGAGGAGTTCCGCACGTACTTCATGTTCCGCGGCGAGGAGGAGCAGCAGGTCTTCTCGGTGCGGACCTTCTACGACCGCCCGCACCCGGTCGAGAACCGCGCGCAGATCCTGGAGACGATCGACGACTGGAACCGCCGCACCCTGTGGCCGAAGATCTACACGCACCTCCACGAGGACGAGCAGGGCGGCGCGACCGTCCGGCTCATCGGCGAGGCGCAGATGCTGATCGGCACGGGCGTGAGCCTGGAGCACTTCGTGCAGTCGACGGTCAGCTGGGTGCGCGCGTCGATCGAGTTCGACAAGTGGCTCGTGGAGCAGTTCGGCCTGGAGACCGAGGGCGACGAGAAGCCCGGCGACGAGGCCTGAGCCCGCAGGGGATCTACAGCGCCATCGGGGCGAGCGTCAGCAGGTACGTCCCGTAGCCGAACGAGAGCCCGGCCAGGGCGGCGACCACCACGGCCGCCGCCCTGGGCCGGGCTTTGCGCAGCGCGCACGCGAGGGGCACCAGCAGCGGGAACGCCGGGAGCAGGAAGCGCGGCTTCGACTCGAAGAACCCCGACCCGCCCACCGCGATCACCACCAGCACCGCCGTGTACACCAGCAGCGGCAGCGGCGGCCGGTCCAGCACGAACAGCGCGAACAGCACGATCGACACCGCCGGGACGAGCACCGCCATCGTGAAGCCGAGGTCCATCGGCCTGGTCACCACCATCCGGACGAAGCCGAAGGTGCCCACCCCGAAGTCGAACCGCGACGTCCAGCCCGCCTGCACCGCGAAGTACCCGCCCAGCGGGTCGCCCTTGCGGACCCCCACCCACAGCAGGTAGCCCACCCAGCCGGCCGGCGCCACCGCCGCCCCGGCCCACAGCCGCCAGTCGGTCCGGCGCTCGGTCCGGAACAGGCGGTACGCCTCGTACGCCGCCGCCGCGCCGACCGCCGCCGCGACGGCGATCCCGTTCGGCCGCGCCGCCCCGGCCAGCGCGGCCAGGGCGCCGGCCCACAGCCAGCGGCGGGTGAGGACCGCGTACAGCGACCAGGCGGCGAACGCCGTCAGCACCGGCTCGGTGTAGGCCATGGACAGCACGATCGAGTGCGGCAACAGGCCCCACAGCACCACCAGCGTGGTGGCCACGCCCCGCCCGTACAGCCGCTCGCCGATCAGGAAGATCCCCCACGCGGCCGCTCCCGCCGCCGTCCAGGCCACCAGCAGCCCCGCCGTCCCGTCCGCCACCGGCAGGGCCGTGCTCACCGCCCGGACGAGCGCCGGGTAGAGCGGGAAGAACGCCAGGTCCGACTGGACGGCGCCGTCCGGCCAGTACAGGGTCGTGCCGTAGCCGGAGGCGGCGATCCCCAGGTACCAGTCCGAGTCCCAGGACATGGCCAGCAGGGCGCGCGGCGAGCGGCCGATGTGCCACGCCCACAGCGCCATCACCAGCATCCCGGTGAGCCGAGCGGCGGCGAACAGACCCAGCGCCGGCGCCGCGCGGTACAGCGCCGCACGCCACCGCGGCACCGGACGGGCGCCCCCGGCGGCTGTCACGTGGTCGAAGGTCTCGGCGGACAGGGTGCACCTCCGTGCGCGCGTGGACGGTCACCCCGACCTTGGGCGCCGCCCGCCCCCGCCGCGACCCCTGGCAGCCCGCCCGGGTGGTCCCGCCCGCCGGGCCCCGGCCCGCGCGCGTGTCGCCGTGACAGCGCGGCCGCCGGACGCTAAAGGCTTGCGAGCCGCTTCACGGCGTCCTGGAGCACCTCGGTCCGCTTGCAGAACGCGAACCGTACGAACGGCGCGCCCTGATCGCGGTGGTCGTAGAAGACCGCGTGGGGGATGGCGACGACACCGCAGCGGCCGGGCAGCGCGCGGCAGAACTCGATGCCGTCGCGCTCGCCGAGCGGGCGGATGTCGGTGGTGATGAAGTAGGTTCCCTGCGGCCGGAACACCTCGAAGCCCGCCTGCGCCAGCCCGTCGGCGAGCAGGTCCCGCTTGGCGCGCAGGTCGTCGCGGAGGCCGGTGAAGTACGCCGGGGGGAGGCGCAGCGCCTCGGCGATGGCGTACTGGAACGGTCCGGCGGAGACGTAGGTCAGGTACTGCTTCGCCGAACGGACGGCGGTGGTCAGTTCGGGCGTGGCGGTGACCCAGCCGACCTTCCAGCCCGTGAACGAGAACGTCTTCCCCGCACTCGAAATGGTGATGGTGCGCTCGCGCATGCCGGGGAACGTGGCAATGGGGATGTGCTCGGCGTCGTCGAAGACGAGGTGCTCGTACACCTCGTCGGTGATGACGAGCAGGTCGCGTTCGACGGCGAGCGCGGCGATGGCGGCCAGTTCCTCGCGGGTGAGGACGGTGCCGGTGGGGTTGTGCGGGGTGTTGAGCAGGATGAGGCGGGTGCGGTCGGTGACGGCGGCCCGCAGCTCGTCCAGGTCGAGGACGAACCGGCCGCCGTGCGGGCGGAGGGTGACGGGGACGCGGGTGCCGCCCGCCATGGCGACGCACGCGGCGTACGAGTCGTAGTAGGGCTCCAGCGCGATCACCTCGTCCCCCGGCTCCACCAGCGCGAGCAGGGCGGCCGCGATCGCCTCGGTGGCACCCGCTGTGACCAGGACCTCCGCGTCGGGGTCGTACGCCAGGCCGTACCGCTCTCGCTGGTGGTCGGCGACGGCGGTGCGCAGCTCGGGGATGCCGGGACCGGGCGGGTACTGGTTGCCCCTGCCGTCCCGGACGGCCCGCACGGCCGCCTCGGCGATCCGGTCGGGGCCGTCGGTGTCGGGGAAGCCCTGGCCCAGGTTGACCGAGCCGGTGGAGACGGCGAGGGCGGACATCTCCGCGAAGATCGTCGTTCCGAACTCGGCGAGTCGGCGGTTGAGCGGCGGTCGTTTCATGGCGGCCATCCTGGGCCGAAGCTCTGGAGTTGCTCAAGTGTGCTTTGCGGCGTGATCACCGGGGGGATCTCCCTGCCACACATCCGGAGCATCCGAAGCAAAGGCAGGTGGGGGCCATGATCGAGGCAGGGGTCTTCGAGGCGTTCTTCTTTCTGGTGGTCGTCGCCATCGTGGTGGGCGTGGTCCGGTCGGTGATCACAGGCGGCACCCGGAGGAAGAGCCGCGGCAGCTGGTGGGCGGGAGACTCGTCCTCCTCCTCGTCGTCCTCCTCTTCCTCGTCCTCGAGCTGGTGGTCGTGCGGAGGCGGCTCCAGCTCCTCGTGCGGAGGCGGTTCGTCCTCCTGCAGCTGAACCTCTGGACTTCCTCAATTCGGATTGGGAGGGGTGGGAGCGGGGGCATCCCCCTGTCACGTACGACACGGGGGATGGTGATGCACATGGAGATGGGCCTGATCGCTGCCGGTCTGATCATTGTGGTGGGGTTCCTCATCGCGGTCGGTGCGGCAGGCGGGGGGAGGAGCCGGCGCCGCTCGCGATCGGCCTCCGGCGGTTTCGCCGGCGGCGGTTGGTGGGGCGGAGACGGGGGTGGTTCGTCCTGCGGGGGAGGGGGGTCCTCCTGCGGAGGCGGTGGCGGTGGGGGTGGATGTGGTGGCGGAGGCAGCTGACACGGGGCAGCCGGTCCGCGACCACGACAGGGCGCCTGGCGGTGAACTTCCGCCGGGCGCCTTGCCGTTGGCATTTTTGTGGGAGCGCGCGGTCGGTTCCTTTTGAACAGTTGAACCGGCAGGCCCCCCAGGGGATGGAAACCACGTCAAGTTGGGTAAAAACGCTGTGAGTGAACCGCAGTTCATGATTCCCTCGCTGTCGAAAACATCCAGCCCTCGGACCTCGTGTGTGGATTTCGCGACGGAGATCCCCCAGTCCCCGTGAACGTCTTCCGGGACGCCCCCGGTCCACCCGTCAAACCATGTTTGCGGAGCCGACCCATGCTCACGACGCTCAAGACCGCCTACACCGACACGCGCGCCGCCGACCTGGCCTGGGCGCTGGGCCGGGAGGCGCTGCCCGCTCTGGCCGTGCTCGATCTCGAACTGTCCGGCGCCACGCTCCAGCTGAGACTCCTCGGCGCATCGCACCAGGTCCTGCTGGAGGAGGAGCGGGGCAGCTGTTCGGAGACCGTCGCCTGCATGCCGGGCAGCAGCACGCCGCTGCCGCTCGGTGTGGCGAAGCGGATCGGCGCGTGGGATTACGAGTTCGCCGCACGCGTCGAGACGCTGTCCGAGGGGTCGTTCGCCGGCCGCGCGCAGGAGCTGCTGGCGCTCGTCGCCGACCATCCGAACGGTCTCGCCGGCACGTTCCCCGGCTCCCCCCACGCCTTCACGGCCATGCTCGCGCAGCGGCACGAGGGGCAGGTGCGGTGGCGCACATGGCACGCGTACCCGCAAGAGGGGCAGTTGGTCGTCACCAGGACCAGCGTGGGCGTGCGTATGCACGCACCTCTCTAGTTACACCCGTGTGGGTGACAATTGGTCATTGAGGTGTGACGTAGCGTTATTGGCGTGATCGAAGCGCCGCACGTCTCCATCGCCGTGCCGCCCGTCCAGGGGGGCCCGACGCCGCCGCCCGTGCGGCAGCGGGCGGGGCGCTTCCTGGTGCTGGCCACGGTGTTCGTCTGCGCGGCATGCGGGCTGGTGTATGAGCTGGAGCTGGTCGCGCTCGCCGCCTATCTGATCGGGGACTCCGTCAAACAGGCGTCCGTCGTCCTGTCCGTGATGGTCTTCGCGATGGGCGTGGGCTCCCTCCTGGCGAAACGGCTGCGCTGCCGGGCGGCCGTCGGCTTCGGGCTGCTGGAGGCCGCGCTCGCGCTGGTCGGCGGCTGCTCGGCCCTCGTCCTGTACGCCACGTTCGCCTGGATCGGCGAGTCGCGGTACGCGCTGGTGGGGTTCTCGTTCGCCATCGGGGTGCTCATCGGGGCGGAGATACCGCTGCTGATGACGCTGATCCAGCGCATCTCGCGGCGGGCCGAGCAGGACGCGGGCGGGACGGTCGCGGACCTGTTCGCCGCCGATTACGTGGGGGCGCTCGTCGGGGGGCTGGCGTTCCCGTTCCTGCTGCTGCCGTGGCTGGGGCAGCTGACGAGTGCGCTGCTCACCGGGGCGGTCAACGCGGTGGCGGGCGGGGCGCTGGTGCTGTGGCTGTTCGGGCGGGACCTGACCGCGCGTGCGCGGTGGCTGCTGGTCGCCGCCAATGTGGCGGTGCTGGGGGTGCTGGCGACGGCGACGGTCCTGGCCGACGACTTCGAGCGTTCGGTGCGGCGGGCGGTGTACGGGGAGCGGGTGCGTGTCGCCGTGCAGACGGACGTCCAGGAGGTGGTGCTGACGGGCGGGCCGGACGAGCCGCCGGAGCTGTTCCTGGACGGGCGGCTGCGGGTCAGCGGGCGCGACGAGCACCGGTACCACCGGGCGCTGGTGCACCCGGCGATGCACGGGCCGCACGCGCGCGTGCTGGTCCTGGGCGGGGGCGACGGGCTGGCGGTCCGGGAGGTCCTCCGCCACGGCGGCGTGGAGTCGGTGACGGTCGTCGAGCTCGACCCGGGCGTGGTGCGGCTCGCCCGGCACGACCTCGCCCTGGCCCGGCTGAACGGGCACGTTTACGGCGACCCGAGGGTGCGGGTGGTGCACGGGGACGCGTTCGCCCGGCTGCGGGAGGCGGCGGCGACGGGAGCGGCGTACGACGTGGTGATCTCCGACCTGCCGGACCCGGGCATCACGGCCAGCACGAAGCTGTACTCGGCGGAGTTCTACGGCCTGGCCGGGCGGGTCCTCGCCGACGGCGGGCGCCTCGCGGTGCACGCGGGGCCCATGGCGTCGCGGCCGCACACGTTCTGGACGGTGGACGCCACGCTGCGGTCGGCCGGCTTCACGACCCGGCCGTATCGCACCACCGGGCGGCTCTCCGGCTTCGCCGCGGGCCCCGACCGGTCCACGGACAGCGGGTCGGTGCCGCGCGACTGGGGCTTCCTCCTCGCCGCGAGGGGCCAGGCACCACCGGACCCGGGCACGGTGGCGGGGGTGCGCCCGGTGACGGGACCGGGGCCGGCGGGCCTGCCACCGTCGACGCTGGTGCACCAGAGGTATGGGGAGTGACCCCTTTTGGCCTTGCGCACATGGCAGACGGGAGCGCCGGGCGTGGGTAGGCTCGGGCTTCATGGAGCATGAGGTGTTCGTTCCGGTTGACGTCGAGACCCTCCGCGCGGTGCTGGCGGACCCCGCCCGGGTCGCCCCGTGCGTGCCGGGGTTCCAGCAGGACGCGGACGCGTCGGCCGGCCCGCTCTCGGGTCGGCTGAAGGTACGGGCCGGCGGGCATTCGATCACCTACCGGGGCGCCCTGCACATCGCCGCCCAGGACGACGGTGCGTACGCCGTGGAGGGTGAGGGCACGGAGGTGCGCGGCACCGGCTCGGCGAAGCTGGCCCTGACGGTACGTCTGTCGCCGGTGGACGGCGGCTCGACGCTGCGCTTCACCGGGACGACGCGTGCCGACGGCCGGCTGGCGGAGCTGCCGGACGACGCGGGGATCTCGGCGGCACACCGCCTGCTGGACCGTTTCGCCGAATCGCTCGCGGCGACCGCGGCGACTCCTCCCGACACCTCCGGTGCCTCCGCCGCCGACCAGCGCGTCGACGTCGTCGCGTACGAGGACGTCGACGACGGCACCGACGACCAGGACGTCGACGACGACGGGGTGGACCAGGGCGCGGAGAGCGCCGAGTCGGTGTTCGACGCCCCCGTACCGCCGCCGTCGCTGGACCCCCTCGCCGAGGCCGAGTTCGAGGTGCCCGACATCCCCGGCGGGGCGTTGCCCGACGCGGGCGTCGAGGCGGCGCACGCCCGGCGCACGATGATCGGGCGCAGTGCCGAGGAGGTCGACCACGCGCCGCCGCGCGGCCGGTACGCGCCCACGCCCGGTCCGGAGACGGCGTCGGCGACCGCCACGCTGCGGTGGCTCGCCCCGGCCGCCGCGTTCGCCCTCGCCTCCGCGGTGGTGGTCGGACGAGCGCTGCGGCGCCGCAAGTAGTGCGCAAGTAATGTCGGTGACGTGACCAGTAGCGAACAGAGCGTCCGGCTTGTGGCCGGAGACGTCGAGCTGACGGTGCGTCCGGACAACGGTTGCCGCATCGAGAGCCTGCGGATCGACGGGACCGAACTGCTGCGGCAGGGGACCCGGTACGGCTGCTTCCCGATGGTGCCCTGGTGCGGGCGGATCGCCAACGGCCGCTTCCTCAGCGGGGCGACATGGCATCAGCTGCCACTCAACTCGCCGCCGCACGCCATTCACGGCACCGGGCGTGACGCCGTGTGGCGCACCGCCGTCGCGGACAAGGCGGAGGCGGTGTTCACCTACGACCTCGCCGACCCGTGGCCGTATCCCGGCCGGGTCACCCAGACGTTCCGGCTCACCGAGGACGCACTCACGCTCCAGCTCGGTGTCGAGACGCACGGCGACTCCTTCCCGGCCCAGGCCGGCTGGCACCCGTGGTTCAACCGGAACCTCGGTGGCGAGGACGTCACGCTGGACTTCACACCCGAGTGGCAGGAGGAACGGGGCGGGGACCACCTGCCCACCGGCCGCCGGATCGCGCCCACGCCCGGCCCCTGGGACGACTGCTTCGGGATGCCGGACGGGGTGGACGTCACCCTCACCTGGCCCGGGCAGCTGGAGCTGAAGGTGACCAGCCGGGCCCCCTGGGTCGTCGTGTACGACGAGCAGGAGGCAGCGGTCTGCGTGGAGCCCCAGTCGGGCCCGCCGAACGGCCTCAACACCGCCCCTCACCTGGTGACGCCGATCGAGCCGCTGGAGATCGCCGCGACGTTCGCCTGGCGCAGGCTCTAGCGGGGCGGCTTTAAGCTCGTGGGCATGACTGACGTTCGAGCCGATCTGCTCCAGCAGATCAAGGACAAGGCCGTGGTGCACGGCAAGGTGACCCTCTCCTCGGGTCTGGAGGCCGACTACTACGTCGATCTGCGCCGGATCACCCTGGACGGGGTGGCCTCGCCGCTCGTCGGTCAGGTGATGCTCGATCTGACCGCCGACCTCGACTTCGACGCCGTCGGCGGCCTCACCCTGGGCGCCGACCCGGTCGCGACGGCCATGCTGCACGCCGCCGCCGCGCACGGCCGGACGCTGGACGCCTTCGTCGTACGCAAGGCCGCCAAGGCGCACGGCATGCAGCGCCGCGTCGAGGGACCGGACATCAAGGGCCGCCGGGTCCTGGTGGTGGAGGACACCTCCACCACCGGTAGCTCGCCGCTGACCGCCGTGGAGGCGGTGCGTGAAGCCGGCGCCGAGGTGGTGGCCGTGGCGACGATCGTGGACCGGGCGACCGGTGCGGCGGAGAAGATCAGCCAGACGGCCGGGGTGCCGTACCTGTACGCGTACGCGCTGGACGAGCTGGGCCTGGCCTGAGCGCTACCAGGGCTGACCTGGGTTTTTGTCGAGGGGCGGATGGTTTCACGTGAAACGGTCCGCCCCTTGTGCTACGCGGGGTGGAGCCCGGGGTTGAGTCTGGAAAGATAGGTGCGACGATGACGTCGCCCCCAGGTCAGGGATCAGCAACGCTACGCAACCGCCAGATCACAAGGAGCGGACAGATGCCCATCGCAACCCCCGAGATCTACAACGAGATGCTCGACCGGGCGAAGGCAGGCAAGTTCGCCTACCCGGCCATCAACGTCACCTCGTCGCAGACTCTGCACGCCGCCCTGCGTGGTTTCGCCGAGGCAGAGAGCGACGGCATCATCCAGATCTCGACCGGTGGTGCGGAGTTCCTGGGCGGCCAGTACAGCAAGGACATGGTGACCGGCGCGGTCGCCCTGGCCGAGTTCGCGCACATCGTCGCCGCGAAGTACGACGTCACCATCGCCCTGCACACCGACCACTGCCCGAAGGACAAGCTGGACGGCTACGTACGTCCGCTGCTCGACATCTCCGCCGAGCGCGTCGCCAAGGGTGAGAACCCGCTGTTCCAGTCGCACATGTGGGACGGCTCCGCCGAGACCCTCGCCGACAACCTGGCCATCGGCCAGGAGCTGCTCGCCAAGGCCGCCGCCGCCAAGATCATCCTCGAGGTCGAGATCACCCCGACCGGTGGCGAGGAGGACGGCGTCAGCCACGAGATCAACGACGAGCTGTACACCACCGTCGACGACGCGATCCGCACCGCCGAGGCGCTCGGCCTGGGCGAGAAGGGCCGCTACCTGCTGGCCGCCTCCTTCGGCAACGTCCACGGCGTCTACAAGCCGGGCAACGTGGTGCTCCGCCCCGAACTGCTCAAGGACCTCCAGCAGGGCGTCGCCGAGCGCTTCGGCAAGGCCGACCCGTTCGACTTCGTCTTCCACGGCGGCTCCGGCTCCACGGCCGAGGAGATCGCCACCGCGCTGGAGAACGGCGTCGTGAAGATGAACCTCGACACCGACACCCAGTACGCCTTCACCCGTCCGGTCGCGGACCACATGTTCAAGAACTACGACGGTGTGCTGAAGGTCGACGGCGAGGTCGGCTCCAAGAAGACCTACGACCCGCGGACCTGGGGCAAGCTCGCCGAGGCGAGCATGGCCAAGCGTGTCACCGAGGCGTGCGCGGCGCTGCGCTCGACCGGTACCAAGCTGAAGTAACACCCTGATCGCACCCTGATCGTCCGACACGGGCCCGGCATCGCATCCGCGGTGCCGGGCCTGTGACACTGGTGGCATGGGTATCCACGAAAACCTCCTGGGCGGACCGCCCCCCACCCACCTGCCCGACGACCCCGAGCCGCGTGAGCTGCTCGCGAGCGGCGCGGCACCCGCGGACGTCGCCGCGAAGTACCCCTCCTCCTCGCTGGCCTGGGCCCAGCTCGCGGACGACGCGTTCGAGGCCGACCGGGTCGTCGAGTCGTACGCGTACGCCCGGACCGGCTACCACCGGGGCCTGGACGCCCTGCGCCGCAGCGGCTGGAAGGGCCATGGCCCGGTGCCGTGGGAGCACGAGCCGAACCGCGGCTTCCTCCGCGCCCTGAACGCCCTGGCGCGCGCCGCCCAGGCGATCGGTGAGCACGAGGAGTACGAGCGGTGCTCGACCTTCCTCCGTGACTCCTCGCCCCTGGCGGCGGAGACCCTGGGCTGACCCAGGGCCCCTCGCGCTGAGGCCCGCCCACCCGGACTGGTTCCTTCCAGTCCGGGTGAGGCGGGTCGGGGCTCCGCCGCCGACCGGGGTGCCTCAGCCTCCCCGCGCGCCGACCGCATCGCCCCGCCCCGGCGGGACCGGCCCGATACGGCCGTTCCCTCGACCGGCCCCGGCACCTTCACCACCGCCCGGTCCACCGGCGCCAGGGTCGGCTCGGGCACCCCGCGCCGCTACAGCGTCCAGGTCGAGGACGGCATCGAGACGGCCGACGGTGTCGTCGTGAACCTCGAGCGCTGGATGCTCGGCTCGCCCACCTTCGCCGGCCCGCCCGCCGAGTACCGGCACCTGATCATCAACCACGAGGTCGGGCACGAGATCGGCATCCGCCGGCACCTGGGCTGCGGCGGCCCGGGAAGGCCCGCACCGGTGATGATGCAGCAGATCAAGGGCCTGGAAGGCTGCACCTCCCACGCATGGCCTTATGACACCGCCGGCCGGTACATCGAAGGACCGCTCGTGTCATGATGCGACTGGGACCACGCGCACAGCCGGTGGTCCCGAGGGGACCGGGGCTCCACCACTGGATGGGAAGGGGCAGACCGCTACCCGGTAGCACGCATTGATGGAGACAGCGATGTCTACTTCCCCCGATGCCTCCGCGCCCGGTTCGGACACCCCGAACCTGGAGTACACAGGCACGACGCCGTACGAGGACTACGTCCAGGCGGACGTCCTCACCCACCTCCAGCACCCGCTCTCGGACGATCCGGGAGAGATGGTCTTCCTGGTGACGACCCAGGTCATGGAGCTGTGGTTCACCGTGATCGTCCACGAGTGGGAGACCGCGAGCCGCGCCCTGCGCGAGGACCGCATCCCCGTGGCGATGGACGCGCTGGAGCGCTCCGTACGCGAACTGGAGGCGCTGAACGCCTCCTGGAAGCCGCTCGCCCGGCTCACGCCCGCCCAGTTCAACTCCTACCGCGGCGCTCTCGGCGAGGGCTCCGGGTTCCAGTCGGCGATGTACCGGCGGCTGGAGTTCCTGCTCGGTGACAAGTCCGCGTCCATGCTGGTGCCGCACCGGGGCGCGCCGCGCGTCCACGCGGAGCTGGAGAAGGCCCTGCACGAGCCGAGCCTGTACGACGAGGTGCTGCGGCTCCTGGCCCGGCGCGGGCACCCGGTACCGGACAGCGTCCTCAAGCGCGACCTGTCGCAGAAGTACGAGCCGTCGCAGGCGGTCGAGGAGATCTGGGCGCGGATCTATGCGAACCCGGACGAGAACGACGAACTGGTCCGGCTCGGCGAGGCGTTGACGGACGTCGGCGAGCTGGTGTGGCGATGGCGCAACGACCACCTGGTGGCGACGCGGCGCGCGATGGGCTCCAAGACGGGCACGGCCGGATCGGCCGGAGTGGCCTGGCTGGAGAAGCGGGCCCGCAAGAACGTGTTCCCCGAGGTGTGGACGGCGCGCAGCCATGTCTGACGGCCTCATAGCGAAGGCGGCGTCGCTGGACGCCCGGGACCAACTGGCCAAGCGGCGCGAGCTGTTCGCGCTCGACGACGGTGTGGTGTACCTGGACGGCAACTCGCTCGGCGCGCTGCCCCGCCACGTACCGGACCGGATGGCCGACGTGATCACCCGTGAGTGGGGCGAGCTGCGCATCCGCTCCTGGGACGAGAGCGGCTGGTGGACCGCGCCGGAGCGGATCGGCGACCGGATCGCGCCGCTCGTCGGCGCGGCACCCGGCCAGGTGGTGGTCGGTGACTCCACGAGCGTCAATGTCTTCAAGGCGCTGGTGGGCGCGGTACGGCTGGCCTCCCCCGAGCGGGACGAGATCGTGGTGGACGCCACGACGTTCCCCACGGACGGGTACATCGCCGAGTCGGCCGCCCGGCTGACCGGCAAGCGGCTGGTGGCCGCCGCCCCCGATGGCGTACCGGACGCGGTCGGCCCGCGGACGGCCGCCGCGCTCGTCAACCACGTCGACTACCGCACGGG
Organism: Streptomyces sp. NPDC000229; assembly: GCF_040300825.1. NCBI lineage: Bacteria > Bacillati > Actinomycetota > Actinomycetes > Kitasatosporales > Streptomycetaceae > Streptomyces > Streptomyces sp. NPDC000229. Next base: position 9,362 of record NZ_JBEPEL010000078.1, on the reverse strand, counting down.
CCGGCTGCACGACCTGCCGGGCATCACCGCGGCCGTCCACGCGGCGGGCGCCCTGGCCGTGTGGGACCTGTGCCACAGCGCGGGCGCCCTGCCGGTCGGCCTGGACGCGCACGGCGTGGACCTGGCGGTCGGCTGCACGTACAAGTACCTCAACGGCGGCCCCGGCGCGCCCGCCTTCCTGTACGTCGCCGAGCGCCACCTGCCGGGCTTCGACTCCCCGCTGCCCGGCTGGAACTCGCACGCCGACCCCTTCGCGATGACGCCCGGGTACGCGGCGGCGGAGGGCGCGGTGCGCGGGCGCGTCGGCACGCCCGACATCCTGTCCATGCTGGCGCTGGAGGCGTCGCTGGACGTGTGGGACGGGGTGCCCATCGAGGCGGTACGGGCCAAGAGCCTGGCCCTGACGGACTTCTTCCTGGAGTGCGTCGAGGCCCACGTACCCGCGGGCCGGGTCACTTCGGTCACGCCGGAGGCGCACGGGGAGAGGGGCAGCCAGGTGAGCCTGCGCTGCGCCGAGGCCCACGCGGTGATGAAGGAGCTGATCGCGCGGGGCGTGGTCGGCGACCTGCGCCGGCCCGACGTGCTGCGGTTCGGTTTCACCCCGCTGTACGTCTCCTTCGCGGACGCGGAGCGTGCGGCACGCGTTCTCGCGGACGTTCTTTCGGAGTCCACGGGCTGACGTTCGGGACCTGATCTGCGGGGGCGCCAGTCCTGGTACCGTCCCCGCAGGTCAGGCCAATTCGGCCTCGTCACCGAAAGGTTGAGCACCATGCCCGACCCCGCCGCGCGCGACGCCGCCGAGGAAGCGTCGGCCCTGTCGCATCCGGCCGTCGACCCGGACTCCACCGCTTCGTACGGTGCACACCCGGACCAGGTCGTGGACTTCTACGCCCCTCGCGGGGGTGACCGCGCGCCGCTCGTCGTCGTGCTGCACGGCGGTGCGTGGCGGGCGCCGTACGACCGGCGGCACATCACCCCTTTCGTGGACTATCTGGCCCGGCGCGGTTTCGCCGTCGCCAACGTGGAGTACCGGCGGGGCAGGGACATCCCGGGGCAGGGCGGCGGCGGTCCCGTCGCCGGGCGGTGGCCGGAGACGTTCGACGACGTCGCCGCCGCGCTGGACGCGCTGCCCGGCCTGGCGCGTACGCACCTGCCGCAGGGCGACCCGCGCCGCACGGTCCTCACCGGCCACTCCGCGGGCGGGCACCTGGCGCTGTGGGCGGCCGCCCGGCACGTCCTGCCGGCCGGGGCGCGGTGGAGGCTGGACGCCCCGCCCCCGCTGCGGGGGGTCGTCGCGCTGGCGCCCATCGCGCACTTCGAGCGGGCGGTGGAGCTGGACGTCTGCGGGGGCGCGGTGAGCCAGCTGCTCGGCGACGGTGCCGACGCCGAGGCGCGCGCGGAGTGCGCCGACCCCGCCGTACTGCTCCCGACCGGGATCGCCACCGCGGTGGTCCAGGGCCGTGAGGACACCGTCGTACCGCAGGCCGTCGCCGAGGCGTACGTGGACGCGGCGGCGAAGGCGGGCGAGATGGTCGGGCTGACGCTGCTGGACGGCGTCGGGCACTTCCCCCTGATCGACCCGGCGGCGGACGCGTGCGCGGTGGTCGCGGAGGAGATCGCGCAACTGGCCTGGTAGCCCAGGACGGGATCCGGCCGCCAGGCTCCGTGACCACGTGCACCGCATGTCCGCGGCGGAGGCGGTCGAGCGGTGGCGGGCGGCGGGCCGCCCGCCGTCGCACGGTGGGCGCAGGATCACGCCGGGGCGTTCCGCTCCAGGTCAGCGCCGTAGTACTCCAGGGGGACGCGGAAGGATCCGCATCCAAGGTGACGACCGCGTCCCCGTCCTTGCTTACCGTTGCTGACGTGACCGACACCAAGACCCGCAGTCCGGAGTACCGGATGGCTCACGGCATGTTCATGGGCATGCGCCGCGAGCTCCTCGACGACGCCTTCGCCTATCGGCTGCTCCCGCCCATGGGCACCGACGGCCCCGTGACCAGGCGGCTGCCGCGGTTCATACGCGACTACGTGGCCTGGTTCCCGCACGCCCTCGTGGTGGGCGCCGCTCTGATCGTCCTGGCCGTCGGATACTCCGACGGCCGGCCGGTCACCGGGCTCATCCCGGCCGTCGCCATCCTGCTGACCCTGGCCCGGCCCCTCGCCGCGTTCTGGCTGTCCCTGGCGACGGCCCCGTTCGTGAGCGTCATGTCCGACTACTGGGACGGCTGGCCCTGGGCCCCGACCAGCTTCATCGGCCAGCTCACCGTGATGACCGTGGTCGCGGTCCGGACCCGCCCCCGCACCGGCGCATGGATGTGGGTGCTGACCGGTGCGTTCGGCTTCTTCTGCGAGGTCTTCCTCAGCCGGGGCAGCGGCGGTACGACCGGTCCCCTGCTGGTCGTCTCCGCCCTCGTCCTGCTGGTCATCACCGTCCGGCACACCCGCCGCGAGGCGAAGGAGGAGGTCACCGCCCAGCAGACGGTCACCGCGCAGGAGCGCTCCAGGCGCACCCTCCTGGAGGAGCGCACCACCATCGCGCGCGAGCTGCACGACGTGGTCGCCCACCACATGTCGGTCGTCGCCATCCAGGCGGAGGCCGCCCCGTACCGCGTGGAGAACCCGCCGCCCGAGCTGGAGCAGGCCTTCGCCACGATCCGGGAGAACGCGGTCGCCGCGCTGACCGAGCTGCGGCGCATCCTCGGCGTCGTACGGGCCGAGGACTACGAGGCGCCCGACGCGCCGCAGCCGACGCTCGCCGACCTCGACGCCCTGATCGCCAACGTCCGCGAGGCGGGCCTGACCGTGGACGCCACGGTCACCGGCGCGGCGCGCGAGCTGCCGCAGGGCGTGGAGCTGTCCGCGTACCGGATCGTGCAGGAGGCGCTCAGCAACGTGCTGCGGCACGCGCCGGGCGCGTCGGCGAAGGTGGAGGTGTCGTACGTGCTCGGCGGGCTGGGCCTGCGGGTGGTGAACGGTCCCGCGCGAGGACTGGTCAAGGCGTCGCAGGGCGCCGGGCACGGGATCACGGGCATGCGGGAGCGGGTGGCGATGCTGGACGGCGAGATGACGGCGGAGGCGACGGAGGACGGCGGCTACGAGGTCGCCGCCTTCATCCCCGCTCAGCGGCAGGAGTCGGCATGACCATCCGCGTACTGATCGTCGACGATCAGATCATGGTCCGCGAGGGCTTCTCCGTCCTGCTGAACGCGATGCCCGACATCGAGGTCGTCGGTGAGGCCGTCAACGGCCGAGAGGCGGTCCGGCAGGTCGAGGCGCTGCGCCCGGACGTGGTGCTGATGGACATCCGGATGCCGGAGATGAACGGCATCGACGCCACCCGCGAGATCGTCGCGGCGGACGGCGACGCCAAGGTGCTGGTGCTGACGACGTTCGACCTGGACGAGTACGTGTACCAGGCGCTGCGCGCCGGGGCGTCCGGCTTCCTGCTGAAGGACGCCTCCGCGCGGCAGCTCGCGGAGGGCGTACGGGTGGTGGCGGGCGGCGAGGCGCTGCTGGCACCGACGGTCACCAAGCGCCTGATCACCGAGTTCGCCAAGACCGCCGAGTCGCCCCGCCCGCCGGCCCTCGCCCAGGTGGGCGACCTGACGGAGCGCGAGACGGAGGTCCTGGTGCTGATCGCCCAGGGCCTGTCGAACGGCGAGATCGCGTCCCGGCTCGTGGTCGCCGAGTCGACCATCAAGACGCATGTGAGCCGCATCCTGGTGAAGCTGGGACTCCGAGACCGGACGCAGGCGGCGGTGTTCGCGTACGAGGCGAGGCTGGTGACTCCGGGCTGAGCCCTGCATAAGGTCGGCGCATGGACTTCGACCCGTGGTCGCCCGCGTTCGTCGCCGACCCCTACCCCGCCTACGCCGAGCTGCGCGCCCGTGGCCGGGTGCACTGGTTCGAGCCGACCCGGCAGTACCTGGTGCCGCGCCACGCCGACGTGTCCGCGCTGCTGCGGGACCGGCGGCTGGGGCGGACGTACCTGCACCGCTTCACCCACGAGGAGTTCGGGCGCACACCGCCCCCGGCCGCGCACGAGCCGTTCCACACCCTCAACGACCACGGGATGCTGGACCTGGAGCCACCGGACCACACCCGCATCCGGCGCCTGGTGTCGAAGGCGTTCACCCCGCGTACGGTCGAGCGGCTGAGGCCCTACGTCCACCGGCTGGCGGGCGAGCTCGTCGACTCCCTGGTCGCCGAGGGCGGGGGCGACCTGCTCACGGCCGTCGCCGAGCCGCTGCCGGTCGCCGTCATCGCGGAGATGCTGGGCATCCCGGAGGCCGACCGGGCGCCGCTGCGGCCGTGGTCGGCGGACATCTGCGGGATGTACGAGCTGAACCCGGACGAGGAGACGGCCGCCCGAGCGGTCAGGGCGTCGGTGGAGTTCTCCGCGTACCTGCGGGAACTGATCGCCGAGCGGCGCACCTCGCCGGGCGAGGACCTGATCAGCGCGCTGATCGCGGCGTACGACGAGGGCGACCGGCTCAGCGAGCAGGAGATGATCTCCACCTGTGTGCTGCTGCTGAACGCCGGCCACGAGGCGACGGTGAACTCCACGGTGGGCGGCTGGTGGACGCTGTTCCAGCACCCGGAGCAGCTCGCCGCCCTGCGCGCCGGGCAGGTGGGGGTGCCCACAGCTGTGGAGGAACTGCTCCGTTACGACACCCCGCTCCAGCTCTTCGAGCGCTGGGTGCTGGACGACATCGAGATCGACGGCACCACCGTCCCGCGCGGCTCGGAGGTCGCCCTCCTCTTCGGCTCGGCCAACCGCGACGCGGCCGTCTTCGACCGCCCCGACACGCTGGACCTGTCCCGGGCGGACAACCCCCACGTCTCCTTCAGCGCGGGCATCCACTACTGCATCGGCGCCCCGCTGGCCCGTATCGAGCTCGCCGCGTCGATGGCGGCGCTGCTGGAGCGCGCGCCGACGCTCCGGCTCGTGAAGGAGCCGGAGCGGAGGCCGAACTTCGTGATCCGGGGGCTGGACGGGCTGCTCGTGGAGGTCTGAACCGTCCGGTGATCGTGGTGGCGTGAGCGCCTGGCTGATGTCCCCCGGCAGCCCGGACGATGACGACGAGCATGACGCTCCGGCCGCCCCCACGACCGGGCCCGCTGGACGCCCTTCAGGAACTTCTGGCCCTCTCCCGCTCGTGGATGGGCCCGGAAGGGTTGACCGACCCCCCGGGCGGTTCGGCAGCTCCCTCGTCGACGGTGGTCCACTTCGACGCTTCGTCGATCAGATGGCTGTGGAGTCGGGCGAGGCGCGGATCGGTGAGGGTTCCCGAACGAACCGCCAGGTGGAAGGTATTGATCGGCGGGATCGGCGGCTCCAGAAGCATCACCAGCTTGCCGGTGGCGATCTCTTCGGCGCACAGGTAGGTGGGGACGACGGAGATGCCGGCTCCGGCGACGACGGCAGAGATCACCCCGCGCAGGTCGGGGATCACGGCGGCCGGTGGCCCGGGTGGCGGGCTGTCGAAGACGCTGTCCCAGTAGCGGCGGATGATCGGCTGGTTCTCTGCGTAGGCGATCATCGGGACCTTCTCCAGCGCGCGGGCTCCGTCCACGGCGAGGCTTCCCACCGGGAGGCTGTCCGCGACCGCGGGGGAGGCGACGAGCGCGAACTCCTCGTCCGTGAGCGCGGTGCCGTCCAGGCCACGGCAGCGTGGCTGGATGATGGATACCGCCATGTCCAGGTGACCGGCCTTGAGGTCGTCGAGGAGTACGGACGATTCCGCGAGGGTGACCCTGACATCCAGTCCATCGGTGATGAGCCGCCCGAGGGAGGGCATGACGCGCGTGGTGATTAACTCTGCCGGCCCGCCGAGCCGTATCGGCCGGTTGGACGGAGAGACGTCGAAGTGTCGGTTGATCGCCGCTTTCAGTCCGGTGATAGGACCCTCGACGTCATGGGCGAGGGCTTCCCCCTCCACCGTCGGTACGGCGCCCTGTGGTGTTCGGTCGAAGAGCGCTTTGCCGAGTTCGGCTTCGAGGCCGCGGATCTGCTGGGTCACGGCAGGCTGCGTGATGCCCAGGTGCGCAGCGGCTTTGGTGAACGATCCTTCGCGATAGACGGCTATGAAAGTGTGCAGCCATCCCATTTGCATGTCGACCGGCCCCCCGTAGCCGGCAAGGGAGGTGACGCGCCCGGCGGCGTGGTTCAAACCATCCCCCGTATTTCTGACATTACCTGATCACTCTGCGTGCCGGCGGGCGGCGGCACTCAGCCGGTCCTGCGTTCTGGTGGCCCCCCGCCGGCGACGTTCTATCGGCGCCTGCCGTCAGGCGCCGGCGAACTGACGGATGGTCAGTTCGGCGACCCTGGCTGCGGAGGCCGGGTTCTGGCCAGTGACCAGGCGGCCGTCGGCCACCGCGTGTTCGGCGAAGTTCCCGGTCTTGGTGATCTTCGCCCCCTTGCCGATGAGGGCGGTTTCCAATGCGAACGGGACGACGTCGCTCAGGCCGACGGCGGCCTCCTCTTCGTTGGTGAAGGTGGACACCTGCTTACCGTCGACCAGTGGGCGCCCGTCCGGAAGGGTGATGGGGAGGAGCCCGGCGGGGCCGTGGCAGACGGCGGCGACAACACCACCCCGGTTGTAGATGTCGGCGGCGAGCTGGGCGAGTTCGGTGGCGTGCGGGAAGTCCCACATGGTGCCGTGGCCGCCGGCGTAGTAGATCGCGTCGTAGTCCTCGGCCTTCAGGGCCTGTGCCGTGGGGGTGGTGGCGAGGGCGTCGGCGTACTTGTCGAGGAATTCGGCGGAGACGGTGTCGCCTTCCTTGACGCCGTCCTTCGGCGCCGGACCGCCCTCGACGGAGACGAACGCGATGTCCCATCCAGCCTGTGCGAAGACCTGGGCGGGGTGGGCGACTTCGGGAACGTAGAAGCCGGTCTTGCGGCCGGTGTTGCCGAGCTGATCGTTGGACGTGAGAGCGAAGAGAACCTTCGGCACGGTTCGGGGTCCTTTCGGGTCAGGCCGTGAGAGCGGCCAGTTCGGGAAGGTAGATGCGGCGCTGGCGCCGCTGAATGGCCCGGTCGATGTGATCCGGGGTGTGGTAGCCCCACCAGGCCCACAAGGAGCGTGCGCCGGTGTCGCGTACGGCGAGGGCGTTGGTGATGTGGTCGTCGATGAAGGTGACGGCCTCGGGCCGGATGCCGTCGCCGGCGGCCAGGTCCAGGACGGCGGAGCGCTTGTCGGAGCATTCGCCGATCACCTCCACCACCGCGCCTTGAAGCCGGTGGTGTTCGAGGATTTCCCACACCGATCCGGCATCCTTCGCGGTGACGATCGACGTACCTCGTCCCCGGTGGCGCTCCAGCAGGTCCCGGATGCCGGGGTAGAGGGTGTGCATCGCACGCCACTCCGGGGCCTGCGCAGCGCGCAGGGCGGTGCGTACGGCGGTGGCGCCCTCGGTGAGGGCGGCGAGTCGCACCGGAGGGATACGGGCGAGGAGGGCTTCGTAGTCACCGATGGTGGTGATGCTCTCGGCCTGCGGGTCGCGGGCGACCATGAAGTCTTCCAGGAGCCGCGCGTACTTGCGTACCAGGCGGAAGCGGTTCACGAACCCCTTGGGCATGGCAGCGGCCAGCTCCTCGAGGGGTTTGAGCGCGACCTGTTCGGGGTTCTGGTCGGCGTAGTAGGTGACGATGGCGCATTCGGTGAAGGCGTCGGCGACGACGCCGTCGAAGTCGAGTATCAGCACGGGGCTCCCCCGGGGGATGGGCTTGAGTGGACGTGGCGGGGCGCCGGGATTTCCGGCCGGGGGAATCGCCTCCCGACGCCCCGCGCCCAGGTGGGTGGCAGCGCTCCCCCGGTACCTGCATCCGCTGGGTCCCGGGGGTCGGGGCTATGCCGCTGCCGCCCTGGTCTTGTCGGCCTTCTCCGCGACGGTGTCGAACACCTTGCGCATGAAGCGGCCCACGTAGGCGTAGTACGAACAGGTGATGATGTGGCCGTCCACGATCACGTCGGAGTCGACGACGTTCGCGCCGGCGTTGATGACGTCGTCCCGCAGGCCGATGTAGGCACAGGCGGTGCGGCCCTTGAGGACTCCGGCGGACACCATGATCCACGGGCCGTGGCACAGCCCGGCGACGACCTTTTCCGCACTGTCCATGGCGCGGACGAAGTCGAGGACGTTCGCGTCCTGCCGGACGCGGTCGGGGGCCTCGTGGCCGCCGGTGAGGATGACGGCGTCGTAGTTGGCGGCGTCGAGCTGCTCGAAGGCGACGAGCGGCTTGGCGGTCTTGTCCATCGGCAGCGGGATCCCGTACTTGCCGGTGACGTCGGCGCCGTTCTTGGTGGCGACGTCCACGTTCCAGCCCTCTTCCAGGAGCCGGTAGTAGGTGTAGACGACATCGTGGTCCTGGAAGCCGGGTCCGGTGATGATCACGGCGCTGGGCATGGGTGTACTCCGTTCTGGATACGGGGAAGGGCGTTGGTCAGGCGAGCGCGAGGGAGAGGTAGTACTGATCGAGCGCCGGGCGGCGGACATCGCCCTGGGCCGGAGCCAGGATGTCCACTTCGCCGGTGACGACGCCGGTCAGGCCGAGCGGGATGTGGAAGAGATCCTGCTGCTGGCGGCGGTAGAAGACGTCCATGCCGGCGCGGATGCCGAAGGCGAACTCGCCGCCGGGGGACTTCTCCCGCAGCCGGGCCTGCGGCAGGTAGGAGACGGGCTGGGCCGGGAGGTCCGGCGCCTCGGCGTGCTCGGTCTCGTAGGCGGTGTTCTCCCGCGCGTAGTTGTCGCGCAGCCGGATCAGGTCGAACTTGTTGCGCGGGGCCTCGACCTCCACCAGCCACAGCGGGCCGGGGCCGCTGCTGCGGGTGGAGTGGAACGCGCCACCGCCGATGCGCAGGATCGTGCCGGCACCGACCGGGTACTGCTCGGTGAGCGTGTCCGTCACGCCCTGCCCGAGGAGACACATCAGGTAGGTGAGCTTGCGGGGGTGGACGTGCATCGAGGTGGACTGGCCCTCGTCGATCCTCAGGTTCCACACATCGATGAAGTCGTCCACGTAGATGCGGTACTCCATGCCCCAGGGCTTGGGGATGACCTCATTGAGGTGGTCGTCGCCGTCCAGGCGCTCGTTCCCGATCCGCGAGCCCTTGCGGACGACTTCGTTGAGCGCTGAGAAGTCCCGCGGGCCCGGGTCAATCCGGACGACGTAATCGTGCTGTGGGTCTTGAGTCGTTATCTGGCCGTGCGTCAGCTCAGACATGGGTCCCCCTTCGTGGCTCGGTGTCGTCCCCGGCCGACTACGAACCTAGGGAGGCGCGGGAGCCAATCCAAATAAGAGACCGAGTGATCAGAGATAACGGCGCAGGTGACCCACAGGGCAGTGATGCCCCCCC
>NZ_JBEPEL010000077.1:0-31979 GCF_040300825.1 Streptomyces sp. NPDC000229 | reverse complement strand
CGCGTTGGCCTCGTTGGCGTCGGCGTACGCCGCGATCCGCAGGTCCGTCTTGGCCGTGCGGCTCATGTCGCCGAGTGCCGTCGTGCCCTTGTCGCGGGCGGGGAGCGCGGCCTCGATCAGGTCGGCGGCCCGGCGGGTGCCGCCCTCGGCCGCCATCTCCCGCCGGACGCTCGCGCCGCGCGCGGCCATCTCCGGGTCGTCGACCAGGGCGCACACCGCCTCGCGCAGCGCCTCGGCGGTGACCTCGTCCTTGCCGAGGCAATGGGCGACTCCCAGCTCCTGGAGCATCCGGGCGTTCCCGAACTGGTCGGCGGCCTGGGGGACGGCGACCATGGGGACCCCGTGCGCGAGTGCCACCTGAATGCTGCCCGGCCCGGCGTGCGTGATGAACGCGTCCACCCGGTCCATGATCGACAACTGCGGTATCCATCCCCGCAGTTCCACGTTGTCCGGCAGCTCACCGAGGTCGGCCGGGTCGATGCCCCCGCCGGTCTGGAGGACGACGTGCCAGCCCGGCAGCCCGCCGAAGGCGGCGAGGCAGGCGCGGTAGAGCGCGGGCGCCCGGGTGAAGATGGTGCCGAGCGAGACCAGCACCACCCTCTCGGCGTGCGGCGGGCGCCGCCAGTCGTCCCGGTCCGTGCCGGAACCCCGGCAGGGGCCGGTGAAGCTGTAGACGGAACCGTCCACGCGGTCGGCGTGCGGTTGGAGGACCTTGGAGATCACCACCACACAGCGCTCGGGGCGGCGCGCGGCGCGCCCGGCCGCCAGACCGGCGGCCCCGAGCCAGCCGTGCGCGGCCGCGTCCGGGCCGGTGCCATCCCGGATGTCGTCCTCGTACCCCTCCCACGCGACCGCGGTCGGGCTGACCTGGACGGCGGGCACTCCCCAGCGGTCCGCCAGGACGCGCCCCGCGTAGGCCACGGGGTCGTGCAGGACGAGGTCGGGCCGGTCGTTCCCGTACGCCTCCGTCAGCTGCGGCAGCGCCCGGCCGGCCTCGGCGAGGAACAGTCGCAGATGCCCGGTCAGTTCGGTTCCCCAGGCATCCGTGTCGTCCTTGGGCGGAAGGGACGAGGAGTGAACGCGGGGCTCGGCGCCCGTGGAGGCGACGAGTTCGGCGAATTCCTCCGCAATGGCGTACGTGACGCGATGCCCCCGGGCGACGAGTTCACGTATCACTTCCAGACTGGGCTGAACGTGACCGTGGGCCGCGACATTGAACATGGCTATATGCGCCGGTCTCCGTGACCCGGCGGAATGCGAAATGGTCATGGCCGAAAGGCTAGGAGAAACGGGCCGCACAGCGGCCGGTGACCGGGCGACAAATGCACCGGAGCTCCGCCCGGCACGCGACTCGGCCGAGTCGCGCCGGCCCGGCGGAGCCGCGGACCGGATCAGACCGCTGCGGACTCCTCCATGCGGCGGCGCAGGCTGAGCGGGCGCATGTCGGTCCACACCGTGTCGATGTGGGCCAGGCACACCTCGCGGCTGCCCTCGGTCCCCTCCGCGTGCCACCCTGCCGGAAGGGGCCGGTCCGCCCACCAGATCGAGTACTGCTCCTCCTCGTTGACGACCACGCGGTACGCGCGGTCCGAGGTGCTGCTGTGGCTGTCCATCAGTTCTCTCCTGTGACTGGGGCTTGTCGCACCGGCGCCCTACGAGGCCGGGGAGACCTCGATGCGCCGCACGGCCGCCGTGAACTCGGCGTAGGTGCCGGCCCGGTGCGCGATGCCGGCGATGTGCTCGGCGATCTCACGGAACGTCCTGCCCTCGAACCCCTCGAGCTCTTCCAGGATCTTCATGTCGAGCTCGTTCTCCAGGTCGAGCAGGACTTGGACCATCGAGAAGGAGTCGAGGTCGAGCAGCTCCTTCGGCTCCGGGACGTCCGGCTGCTCGGCACAGATGGCGACCGCCGTCAGACGTATCTGCTCGGTGAACGCATCGATGAGAGCAGGGTCGTCGACCTTATTCACTTCATTTTCCTGCATGGTGTGTAGTCAGCGCTCCTTCGCCGCTCGGATCGGCTCGGTAATTCTGCCGCACGGCGGTCATGAATTGGGCGGATAAAGTTCGGCGATGCGGTCCGACCGTAACTCCGGAATAGGCGCGCGAGCAACGGCGTGAATGCTGGGACGCGTTCCCCGTGCGGCGGGGGCGGGAAACGGTCCGGGGGCCGCGGACCCCGTGGGTCCACGGCCCCCGGCCGTTCCCGCGCGGCTTACTGCCCCCGCGCGTGGGCGGCCGCGGCGTCGAGCCGGGCCATCGCCCACGACTGCAGGTCCTGCTCCGCCGCCGAGGCCGCCTGGCTCCACCGCTGCCACCGGTCCTGCGGCAGGTTGAGCTGGATCTGCATGCGGGACTCGACGGCGGCGGTCCCTTCCTCGCCCTGCCGGGCGGCTCGCACCCGGCTGCGGAGGAAGCTCTTGGACCAGTTGAGCCGTTCGGCACGGTCCAGCCAGAACTCCTGCTCGTCCTCCGGCAGGCCCGCCAGCTCCGCGTGGTGCTGGAAGCTCAGCGTGGGGCGGCGGCGACGCGGTACGTAACGCCGGGCCACCCAGGCGTAATTGCGCAGGGTCTGGTAGTCGAGAAGTGTTTCCTCCACCGCGTGGCGATAGCGGTCCGGGTAGGCGGAACGGCCGTAGATGAGCCAGTCGCCCAGCCACCACGCGGACGATTCCGCGGCGCCGGAGATCTTCTTGCCGATGTCCTGCCATTCATCGAGCGGAATGGCGGGTGGAAGGTGCAGGGCCGTGCTTCTGGCGACGGACGCCTCCATGGCGCGCGCCGTGGTTTTCCGTGGGGTGACGTGAGTGGGGGTGACCTGCGTGTTCTGCCGCAAATTCGCCATGCCGTAAGCCTTACGTATTGAGTTGCATTCACCTGCTCTGGCGGGGAGAACCCCTCGGTTGGTGCGGGCACTCGCCGGGAGTGTCCACTGCGCCAACTCCTCAGCCGCACCGATGATTCCCGGCCAAGCGCGTGCGGTCCACCAGAATTTCCGCGCCTGTCCCGCCGGCGAGACAGGCGGTTGCTCGCCGGGCCGTCCGGGGGAGGAACCGCTGGTCGGCCCGGGACCGTACCTCCCGGCCGCCTCCCGTGGCGCACCCCGCGAACCGGTGGCGAGCGGCCTTGGGCCGCCAGTGGTCCACGCGCGTCACTGCGCTCCGCCCGTACCCCTGGAGGGCGCCCCGCCGAGACCTCTGCCGGAGTCCTTCCTTCCGCCTGTCGGCGGGCACACATCAGCGCACGCATGGGTTGTTCACGGAGAGAACACCGCTCTCGGCACAGTGAATTCGAGCCACTCGACACCGATGGTGTTCGTGCTAACTTCCACCGTGATTCGAGTGGTGGAGAGGTGCACATCGAAACGGGGGCGTTTGTGGAATTCCGAGTTCTGGGCCGAGTAGAGGTGCGTCGCGAGGGAAAGCGGATCCTGCTTCCCGGCGTGAAACAGCACACTGTTCTCGCGGCCCTTCTGCTCGCCCGCGGCCGGGTGGTCTCGGACGACTGCCTGAGCCGTCTGTTGTGGGGCTGGAATCCGCCCGCGACAATGAACGCTCAGCTTTATTCCCATGTGTCGAGACTGCGCCGCCTGCTGGGCGACGAGGTCTCCATCACGCGCATGGCGCCGGGCTACGCCCTCGACATCGGCTCCTGCTCCTTCGACCTCGCCACCTACGAGCGGCTCAGCGCCGCTGGACACGGGGCACTGCTCGCCGGTGACATCGACACGGCCGGTTCACTGCTGCACGAGGCGCTGTCGCTGTGGCGCGGCCCGGTGCTCACCAACGTCACGGAGCAACTGGCCGATGCCGAGGCGCCGTCGCTGATGGAGGCCCGCCTGGCGACGCTGGAGGAGCGGGTGGCGGCCGACCTGGCGCGCGGTATGCACCGCCGGCTGGTCGTCGAACTCTCCGACCTCGTACGGGAGCACCCGCTGCGCGAGCGGCTGCGGGGGCAGCTCATGACGGCGCTCGTCGGGGCGGGGCGCAAGGGGGACGCGCTGCACGTCTACCACGAGGGGCGGCGCCTGCTCGTGGAGGAGCTGGGGGTGGAACCGGGCGAGGAGCTGAACGCCGTCTACCACGCGGTGCTCGACGACACCGTGCCGGCCGCGGCCGCAATACCCGGCAGGGTGGTACCGCTGATGCTGCCCCCCGACATCGCGGACTTCACCGGCAGGGAGCCGGAACTCATGAGCCTGGCGGACGAGCTGACGCTGGCCGCCTCCGGGGCCGAAGGTGCCTGGCGCCCCCGGCGTGCCGTGCTCCTGGGAATGCCGGGGGTGGGCAAGACGGCGCTCGCCGTCCGTGCCGCGCACGCCACCCGCGAGCACTTCCCGGACGGCCAGCTGTACGTGCGGCTGCGCGCCGACGACGGCAGCGCCCGGTCACCGGAGGAGCTCCTCACGGTGCTGCTGAGGGCACTCGGGCACAGTGCGCGCGACCTGACGGGGCTCGGACCCGCCGCGCTGATCAGCCGGTACAGCACGGCGCTCGCCGGCCGCCGGGTCCTGGTCGTCCTCGATGACGCGGTCAGCGACACACAGGTGGCGCCGCTGCTGCCGAACACCCCGCAGTCCGCTGTCCTGGTGACCGCCCGGGCCCCGCTGCCGTCGGTGGAGGGGGCGCGCATCACCGTGGTGGAACCGCTGGACGAGTCGGCGGCGCTCGGCCTGCTGGCCGCGACCGCCGGAAGGGCCCGCATCGCGGCGTCCGAGCAGGGCGCGCGGGCCGTGCTCGCCCACTGTGCCGGCCTTCCGCTGGCCATCCGGGTCGTCGGTACCCGGCTCGCCTGCCGGCCCTACTGGGAGCCGGAGTTGCTCGCCGAAAGACTCGCGGACGACGACCGGCGTCTTGACGAACTCCGCTTCGGCGCCCTGAACGTCCAGCGACGGCTGCTGTCCGCCCAGCACGGCCTGTCACGCGAGGAGGCCGTGGCGCTGGAACGGCTGGCCACCCTCGACAGTGCCGAGTTCGACACCGACACCGCCGCCTCGGCGCTCGTCGTCCCCCGGACCGAGGCCGAGCGGCTGCTGGACGCCCTGGTCGACGCCGGGATGCTGCAGATTCGCAGGTCCGGCGGCCGGTGGGCCGCCTGCTACGGTTTCCACCCCCTGGTTCGCCTGTCCGTCAGATCCGCCACCTGCGCGCAGGCGGCGTGACCCACGCCGCCCGCGGCGAGGCCACGCTCATGCTTCCCCGGCACATCCGACTCGGCACGGCACGAAAGGGAGTCCGCGTGATGCGGCACATCGCCTTCGAACGGCTGCACAACTTCCGCGACCTCGGCGGCTACCGCGCCGCCGACGGGCGCGCCGTCGCCTGGCGCAGGCTGTACCGGGCCGACTCGCTCGGCAAACTGCGCGGTGCGGACTGGGACCGGTTCCTGGAGCTGGGCATCCGTACGGTCATCGACCTGCGTTACCCGTGGGAGATCGACGCTAAGGGCAAGGTGCCCGAGACCGGGCGGTTCCGCTACGCGAACTGCAGCATCGAGCACCAGCCGTACGACCAGGCCGAGATCGACCCCGCCCTCGACCCGTGGCGGTTCCTGGCGGACCGGTTCGCCGAGGTGACCGAGGACGGCCACGCGGAGATCCGGCAGGCCATCGAGCTCATCGCCGAGGACGAGGGGCCGGTGGTGTTCCACTGCACCTCCGGCAAGGACCGCACCGGCCTGATCGCCGCACTCGTCCTGACGCTGCTGGACGTCTCCGAGGACCAGATCCTCGCGGACTTCGCACTGACCGAACTCGCCACCGAGCGCCTCACGGCCGACTGGCGCGCGGCCCACCCGGGCCGGATCCTGAAATGGCCCGGCTACGGCCGCGCGCCCGCCGACATCATGGAACTGGTCCTCGCCGACCTGACCGCCCGGTACGGATCGGTGCAGGGCTACCTCAAGGACCGGGTCGGCATCACGGACGAGGTGACCGCCGGGCTGCGCGACCGCCTGCTGACGAGCACCGCAGCCTGACGCTCACCGGACGGACGCTCACCGGACGGACGCGCACCGGACGGACGCTCACCGCGCCCCGCGCCCGGACGGCTTCGGCATCATCACGTGCAGCGCCCACTCCAGCGGCCCCCGCCTCAGCGGCGTCCGGCGGAAGACGAACGCCCAGACGGCACAGGCCACCAGCGAGACCCCGCAGAAGGCCCCCAGCGCCGGCCAGCCGTGGTGGGGGTGGAGCTCGGCCCGGGCGATGACATGGACGGCGTACACCGACAGTCCCATCGTGCCGACGACGGCGAGCGGACGCAGCAGCGCCGACACGACCCCGCTGCGGCAGGCCGCGACAGCCAGGCCGATGAGCAGCAGGCTCGCACCGATGTTGGCGACGGTCTCGAAGGGGGTCTGGCTGTAGGGCCCGTCGACCAGCAGCCAGGCCCACGAGGTGCTGGGAATCGCGCCCGCCTGCCTGGCGAGCACCGCCTGCACCGGATCGGGGGCGTTCACCGCGTACGCGTGGCTCTGCGCGATCGCCCGCAACAGCGCCTCGCGCCCGCCGCCCGGGCCCATCGCCAGCGCGGACAGGCCGTGCCCGGCGAGGGTGATGAGCGCGCCCCAGCCGATGAGACGACCGCCGACACCCGGTCGGCGCAGGTCGGCGATGCGCCCCAGGGCCATGCCGACGACGACGTACGGGAAGTACGTCAGCCACGGGTACGCGCCGGACAGCAGCAATGTGTCCAGCGCGTCGGTGAACCCCGACCAGCTGGTCACCGCCTCGAAACCGGGGTAGCGCCCGCGGCCGACGACGCGGTAACCGAAGTACGGCCCCAGGACGTACGACAGGACGGGGCCGAGGACCACCGACACCGCGGCGACCGCGGTCAGGGCGCGGGTGCCGAGCCGGGCGAGCGGCTCCGCGGCCAGGAAGTACAGCGCGAAGAACGTGAGGATCACCGCGATCCCCGACCGCAGCTCCGTCAGCGCCAGCCCGAGCGCCGCGAGTACCGCACAGCGGACGAGGGTGCCGCGCCATGCGCCGGCCGGCTTCGGCCCCGGCCGGGTGCCGCCACGGGAGAGCGTCAGGGAAAGCCCCGCGATCAGGGTGAAGACGGCGGGAGCGCGTCCGTCGAACGCCACCAGCAGATGGCCCGCCCCCTCGGGCTCCGCGGGTGGGCCGATGTGCGCGGCGAACATGGCGAACACGGCGACGGCACGGGCCACGTCGACGCTGATCAGCCGCTCCTTCGGAGCCCGGCTCGCATCGGCGCCGGCCGCCGCGCTCGTGGTCGATGCCGTGTCGGCCGTCGATATGTGCGTCACCGTGCTGATCCGCCCCCGCGCTCTTCGTCCCCTTGTCGGTTCATTTGTATACGCATGGGCGGGGACGCCCTCAGCCGGGGGTGCCCTCCAGCCCGTGCCCCAGCCCCGGTGTGAGCGGCAGCTCCACCTGCCCCGTCCCCGGCGTCGCCGCGAACGCCGCCGGCGCCAGCGGCTCCTCCTCCACCAGCAGCGGGCCGACCAGGTCCGGCGGCACCGTGGCATGCGGCAGCGCCGCCGACAGATGCGCGGCCGCCAGCGTCGCCACCCCCAGTTCCGGCATCGTGCCGACCTTCACCGCGAGCCCCGCCGCCTGGGCCAGCGCGGCGATCTGACGCGCCCGGTACAACCCGCCCACCTTCAGGATCTTGATGTTCAGTACGTCGGCGGCGCCCCTGCGCACCACCTCCAGAGCGTCGTGCGCCGACTGCACCGACTCGTCTGCCATGACCCGCACCCCACCCCGTGCCCGCAGCGCCGCCAGCCCCTCCAGGTCCCAGCGCGGCAGCGGCTGCTCCACCAGGTCCAGCCCGGCGTCCGCCAGCCGGTCCACCGCCCGGGCCGCGTCACCCGGGGCGTACCCCTCGTTGGCGTCCAGCGACAACTCCACCGTCTCCGGCACCGCCTTGCGCACGGCGGCCACCAGCTCCACGTCGAGCGCCGGATCCTCCCCGCCCTTGAGTTTGATGTGCCCGAACCCGGCCGCCGCGTACCGGGCCGCCTCCTCCGCCATCTCGTCGAGCGTGCCCAGCCCCACCACCCACGTCGTGGGCACCGGCCCGGCCACCCGCCCGCCGCCCAGCAACAGGTGCGCCGGCCACCCGGCGGCGCGCGCCGCCAGGTCGTGCAGTGCCAGGTCCAGCGCGGCCTTGGCCAAGTGCTGGCCCCGGATGGCGGCGTCCATCGCGGCATGGGCGCCCGCCAGATCGCGCGGGTCCCGCCCGACGAGGGCCGGCGCGACATGCTCGGTCACCGCCGCGCACAGCCCCGCGAGGGTCTCCCCGGTGTACGCGGTCATCGGCGACGCCTCGCCGAAACCCGAGGCCCCGTCGGTCGTCCGCACCTCGACGACGAGGCTGACGAGGTCGGGGCTGGTGCCGCTGCTGATGGCGAACGGGCGGCGGTAGCGGGCACGGACGACACGGGTGTGGAACGAGGCGATTCTCACGCGCGAGCTCCTTGGTCTCCGCCGTACGGCGCTCCCACCGCGGCGGCTGCGAAGTCGGGGTTTCGGCCCGGGCCGCAATCCGTGGACCCAGGCCTAAAGGAGGACCCGGTAGACGATCGGAGGGCGGCCGGTCTGCCCTTCCTGACGACTGCCGGTCGGGACGGCGACACCCGCCCGCTCCAGACGCTTGAGGATGCGGCGGGCAGTGCGCTGCTGCACGGACAGGTGCTCGGCGACGCGATGGGCGGTGACTCCCGCGCCCCCGTCCGCCGCGGCCAGCTCCCGCAGCCGGTCCAGGGTCTGCGGGTGCAGTCCGGCCCGGCGGGCCAGCAGCGCGGGGCTCTCCGGCGAGGCGGGCTCGCTGTCATTGGGACCGGTCACCGTCGGGGAGTCCGCCGCGATGACGATGTCGACGTCGTCCGCCATCGACACCACCCCGGCCGCCGCACCCGCCGAGCGCGCCCGGTTGACGGCCCGTCGGGCCAGCGCCTCCGCCTCCGCCGCCGTACGCCCCAGGCCGAAGCCGACGTACGCGGAACCGTGCCGGGCCGCCAGGGTGTCGAGGAACGGGATACGGGTGAACTGCTCCGTCGCCGTCTCCAGCACCCCGCGCGTCGTCACCACCAGCCGTCGCCCGTCCGGCAACTCGGCCAGACTGCCGCCGAGCACGCGTATGTCCTCCGGCAGGCGCGCGTCCACGCCCGCGCCGGGCAGGTCGACGATGCCCAGCGCCACCTGCGCGTCGCCACTGTGCCGCACGGCCGTGGCGAGGACCAGCGCCTGAAGGGTCGCCAGTATCGAGTGACGGGAAGGGGCGAGGCGCACCGCGTGCGTGTGCTGCTCCAGCACGTGGAACGCCGAGCCGAGACAGGTGATGGCCACCCGGGTCTTCTTCGTGTCCCGCGCGTCCAGGTGGAAGTCGACGATGTCCTCGGAGGTCAGCCCCGGCCGGTACGGCAGCACCCGCACCCGGTCCGTGGGGAGCTTGGCCTCCGCCATCGTCTCCAGCACGTCGTCGCGGCGCAGCGTGTCGATCGACACCCGCGACACGTCGTGCCCGAGCCGCAGCAGTTCGACCAGCGCCCGCAGCAGCGTGGCGCCGTTGTACGGCACGTACATCGCCGGCCGGTCCAGCGCCCCGGCCGCTTCGGCCAGCGCGTGCGGCACGACCCCGGTGAACAGCAGCGCGTCCGCCCGTGACCGCGCACCCGCCACCACCTCGGTGGTCCGGTCCTCGTGACGGTACGGCAGCGGCAGCAGGCGGGCGGATCCGGCGCGGCCGCCGACCGCGACCACCTTCTGGACGAGGTCGTCGGGACCTATCACGCCGACCGTGAGCGGCATGGTCCGGTCTCCGTTCTGCCGGGTGGACTCGCGGGTGCGACTTGCTGGCTGACTTGCTCGGTGACGCCTGATTGACGGCCGCCGACGGGGGTTCTACTTTCGGCCCAGGCCATAATCGCGTGCTGCCGAGAGGATAATCCCCCGATGCCGCAACGGGAAATGCCGCTGCCCACAGTTCTGGATCCCCGGGGAAGGACGTTCGGCGAGGAGGAACGCGCAGCGGTGCTCCGGGTCCTCGACTCGGCCGTCCTGTGCGGGGCGTTCGGCCAAGAGACACGGGCGCTGGAGAGCGAGATGGCCCGGCTGTACGGACGCGCCGAAGCCGTCTCGTCCAGTTCGGGCACCGCCGCCCTGCACCTCGCGGTCGCCGCCGCGGGTGTCGGCCCCGGCGACGAGGTGATCACCACACCGATCTCCGACTTCGGCACGGTCGCCCCGGTCCTCGCCCAGGGCGGGCGGGTGCTCTTCGCCGACGTGTGCGAGGACGACGGCAACCTCGACCCCGACGCCGTCGAGGCGGCCGTCACCCCGCGCACCAAGGCCGTCATCGCCGTCCACCTCTTCGGCGGCGCCGCCGACACCGTACGGCTGCGGGAGATCTGCGACCGGCACGGGCTGCTGCTCATCGAGGACTGCGCCCAGGCCTGGCTCGGCGAGGACGGCGACGGCCGGCTGCTCGGCACCGCCGGCGACATCGCCTGCTTCAGCCTCCAGCAGTACAAGCACATCACGGCCGGCGACGGCGGCCTGAGCATCACCGACGACCCGGCGCTCGCCACCCGGATGCGGCTGTTCATGGACAAGGGCTGGGACCGTACCGAGGGCCGCATCCACCGCACCATGGGCCTGAACTACCGCATGACCGAGCTCGTCGCCGCGGTCGCCCGCGCCCAGCTCACCCGGGTCACCGACGTCGTCTCCCGCCGCCGCGCGAGCGCGCGGCGCCTCGCGGAAGCCGTCGCCGAGCTGCCCGGGGTGACGATGCCTCAGCGGCACCCCGGCCACGCCTGGTGGGTCGTCCCGCTCCTCGTCGACGACAACACCCGCTGGGCGACGGCACTGGAGGAACTCGGCGTTCCCGCCCTCCCCGGCTATCTGGAGCGTCCGCTGTACGCCAATCCGGCACTGTCCGGGTACCCACCGGGCCTGTGTCCTCGCGCCGAGCGGCTCATCGACCGTACGTTGCTGGTTCTGCCGTGGAACGAGGCCTACAGCGAGGACGACGTGGACCGGATCGCGCAGGCGCTGGGGAAGGTCGCCACATCATGAGCGAGTCACCGCAACGGATGTACGAGTGGCTCCGGCCCACCCCGGAGGAGCACATCGGCTGGGACGTCGACGTCCTGTACGGGCCCTGGCCCCGCCACCACCACGACACCGGCCTCGACGAGGTCCGCGCCCACCTGGCCCGTTCCCCCGTCGCGGGCGCCCTGGCCCTGTCCACGCGCGGCCCGCTCTTCGACGACGGGGCCGGCAACGCCGAGACGCTCCGCGACCTCGCCGACTGCCCCGAACTCCTCCCCGTCGGCACCGTCGACGTGCGCGACGCCCTGACCGCCGAGGACCGCCTCGACGAACTGGCCGCCGCCGGAGTCCGCTTCCTGCGGCTCTTCACTCTCGAACAGGCCGCCGAGCCCGGCTTCCCCGGCTACCGGCGCGTCGTGAAGCTGGCGATCGACCGCGGAATGGTGCTGCTCCACGACGGCGACCCCCGCCGCTTCGGACCGCCCCTGATGGAGCGCGGCGCGGACGTCATCTTCCTCGACCTGCACGCCTACCTGCTCGCCGACTTCCTCCTCATGGCCCGCGACGAGCCCGGATTCAGGGCCACCACGCGCATGCTGTCCGGCCCCGACTCCATCGAACGGGTCATCGACGCCGTCGGCCCGCGCCACCTGGTCTTCGGCTCCCGCACCCCCTTCATGGACATCTCGCCGCAGACGCTGAAGCTGCGGTACGCCGACATCTCACCCGACGACCGCGCCGCCATCGCCACCAAGAACGTCGAGGAGCTGCTCGCCTGATGCCGATCATCGATGTGCACGCCCACGTGGGCCGCTGGCAGTTCCACCTGACGACCGGGGACGCGGACACCAACCTCGCCCAGATGGACCGCTACGGCATCGACCTCCAGATCGTCTCGGCGTCCGAAGCGGTGGTGTACGACGCCGTCGCCGGGAACGCCGCCCTCCGCGAGGCGCTGGAGACCCGGCCCCGGCTGTACGGGTACGCCGTCGTCAACCCCAACCGCATCGAGGAGAGCGCCGCCGACCTCCGCCGCTGCCTGGACACCGGCCGGTTCGTCGGCGCCAAGATCCACACCCACTACCCGGGCCGGATGCCCGGCTGCCGCGAGATGGCCGAGGCCTTCGACGTCGTCGCCGAAGCCGGCGTACCGCTCCTGCTGCACACCTGGGGGCGTGAGGTCACCCTCCTCCCCGAACTGGTGGAGGCCCGGCCCGGACTGCGCGTGATCATGGGCCACGCGGGCGGTGACGCCTGGCGCGAGGCGGCCCACGCCGCGGCCGCCTGCGACCGCCTCTACCTGGAGCACTGCCGTACGGCCACGGACGCGGGCCGCATCGCGTACGCCCGTGAGGCCGGAGTCCCGATCGAACAGATGCTGTTCGGCACCGACGCGACACTGATCGACCCCTGCGTGTCCCTGGGCGTGATCCGGGACGCGCGGTTCACGGAGGAAGAGCTGGAACGAGTGCTGTGGCGCAACGCGGCGGAGCTGTTCGGCCTGAAGGTCGGTACGGCGCTGCCACCGGTCGTGTGAGGCGATCCGAACCACCGGAACAGGAGAGGGACGCATGGAACGCAGGCGACTGCTCAACGCCGGAGCCGGGTTCACCCTGGCGGCAGTGGCGGGACAGACCATCACCCCCAGCGCGGCGCACGCCGCCACGACACCAACGGCCGTAACCGCACCGGCGGACGGCACCGGCACTGCCGGACACCGCTGCTCCGGCACCCCGGTCACCACGTACGGCGTCGCGTCCCTGACGGCGGCGATCGTCGGCACGACCGTCCTCGGCAACCATGCCTACCTCGTCGCCCGGGGCCAGACCCCCACCCTCGTCGGCGAGATCGACCTGACGACGAGAAAGCTCACCAGAACCTTCCGGCTCGACCGCGGCGACGGCGGCTGGGCGGCCACCGTCTCCGGCGGCCAGGTGTACATCGGGACCTACCCCTTCCCCGACATCCACCGCATCGATCCCACCACCGGCTCCGTCACCCGCATCGGCACCGTCGGCCCGGCCGGCGGCTTCGTCTGGTGCCTCACCACCGCCCCCGACGGCACGGTGTACGCGGGCACCAGCCCGCGCGGTGAGGTCTGGGAGTACAAGCCGCTGACCGGCACCCTGCGCAACCTCGGCGCCGCCATGGCCGGCGAACAGTACGTCCGCGCCATCGCCGCCGACGACCGTTACGTCTACGCCGGCACCCTGCCGCGCGGCTTCATCGTCGCCTACGACCGGACCACCGGCGTCAAGCGGAGCATCACCCCCACCCCCTACGGCGGCGCGTCCGCCCTCCTCGCGCGCGGCGGCCGGGTCCTCGGCTCCTTCGGCAGGTCCATCGTCGACCTGGCCCCCGACGGCAGCGACGCCCACGTCATCCCCATCCCCGCCCCCGAGCGCATCGCCGACGCCATGACGGTGACGGCCGACGGCACCCTCTACTGCGTCGGCCGCCCCACCGGCACCGTCTACCGGCGCGACGGCGACGCACTCGTCAAGGTCGCCGCCCCCGCCACCGGCGACGAGCACCGCGCCCTCGTGCCCCTCCCGGACGGCAAGATGCTCGGCGCCGTCGGCAGCGGCCGGCTGTGGTGGCTCGACCTGCCCACGGGGAAGTCGGAGCTCGTCGAACTGATCGACATCGGCCTGTCCGGCCCCGACCCCGTCCAGTCCATCACGTACGAGTCCGGCGGCACCGTCCACGTCGGCGGCCACTACTCCCTGACGACCCACCGGCCCGCGCACGGCACCTCCAAACGCATCAGGATCCCCGGCGAGCCCAAACAGCTCCGGGCGATCGGCGGCAAGGTGTACGCGGCGATGTACCCGAGCACCGAGTTCCTGGAGATCGACCCCCGCCGCGGCAAGGTCCGTTCGATGGGGTTCATCGAGAACGACCAGCAACGCCCCACCGACATGGCGTACGTACCCGAACAGGACCTCCTGCTGGTGGCGAGCGCGCCCCCGGCCGGTGGCCTCAAGGGCGCCCTCACCCTCGTGGAACGCTCACGCGGCAGGCTCACCGTCCACAAGGACGTCATCACCGACCAGAGCGTGATGTCCGTCGCTCTCGACGACCGGATCGGCCGCCGCACCGCCTACCTCGCCGGGGACACCTGGGGCGGCGGCAGCGTCCCCCCGACCCGGCCCAACGCCACGGTCGTCGCCTACGACGTGCGCCGCCGCACCGTGCTGTGGGAGGTCACACCCGTCGAGGGCAACGCCAGCATCCAGCACATCGAGGTGCACGACGGCATCCTGTACGGCGTCTACAAGCGGCAGTCGGGCAACTGGTTCGCCATGGACATCGAGTCCCGCACCGTCCTGAGGACCGGCAAGCTCCCGAGCTACGGCGAGATCAGCGTCCACTTCGGCCAGGTGTACGCCTCGGTGTTCGGCGGCTCCGTCTACCGGCTCGGACCGCTCGACACCGGGGACGGCGAGGCCGAGCTCGTCCTCGGCGGACTCGGCAACGGCTGGTACAACCCGCCGCAGTTGGCCTGGGAACGCGCCACCTGGCACGCCTGGGGCGTCTCCACCCGCGCCCTGGCCCGGCTGCGGCTCGACCCCCTGTGCCCGTCGGGCACGCCGTCGGAGATCACCGCCCAGTACGAGGCGATCCTGAAGGGCCTCCTGGCCAACTGACGTGGTCGCGGGCGACCCTGCACGGCCCCTCACCACCCAAAGGGCACCACCGTCCCGCACCCGGCGTACGACCGGGGCGGGGCCGTGCAGGGTCGCCCCCGCAGAGATTGGCGGCGCCGGAAGGGCTCCCGTTCCGACGTACCCAAAAGCCGCCGGCCTCGAGGAGGTGAGCCCGGAGGGGCCACGCCCCCACCCACCGGCGGCAGCCGCACCGCGGGCGCCCCCTTGGCCGGTTCCTAGGCCGGCTCGGGGGCCGTCTCCTTGGCCAGCGCCTCCAGGCAGTCGACGACCGCCCGCCGCTCCGACGCGGGCAGATCCGGGCCGTACGGATCGTGCGCGGCCTCCTCCGGGACCAGGCCCTCCCACACCGCCGCCCACAGCATCCGCTGTACATAACCCTCGATGGGCGCGAAGAACGTGGCCGCCGCGAACCGGTCCAGCCGTGCCGAGGCCCGTACGAAGCGCCCGTGGTCCCCCTCGCGCCACGCGTCCAGGACGGCCACCGTCAACGGCACCCTGGCCGCCGCGATCCCCACCAGCGCCGCATCCGCACCCCACATCAGCGACGGCCCGAACATCCGGTCCTCGCCGGTGATGACCAGCGCGCCGCTCCGCCGGGCCGCTCCGATCGCATCCTGACAGGCCATCGCCCGGTCCAGCGTGGCCAGCTTGATGCCCACCGCCGACGGCAGCGCCAGCAACCGCTCCACCAGTCGCGGCGGGTACGGATAACCACCCGCCTCCCCGTGCAGGAAGAACCCCACCACCGGCAGCCCGCTCTCCGACGCCACCCGCTCGTGCAGCTCCACCGCCGCGTCCTCGTCCCCGTCCAACTGCGCCAGCGGATAGACCATCACCGCGTCCGCGCCGCCCTCCGCGGCCCGCACCGCCATCCCGACCGTCGCGTCCACCGCGTCGCCGAGGCCCACCGCACCGGCCGCACGCGGCACACCGACCCCCGCCACCACCGGCCGGTCGACGGCCTCCCGCCACACCGCGAGGACCCGGCGCCGGTCCTCCTCCGACAGGTACAGTCCGCGCCCCGTATGGGCCCACACCGCCACCCCGCCGATCCGCTCCCCGGCGATCCGCTCCGCGTACCCGCGCAGCGCCCCGAAGTCCACAACCCCCGACGCGTCCATCGGGGTTGCCACCGCCGGAAGGACGGTGCCGCGCAACCGCCGTACCAGGTCCTCAGAAGCCGACATGGACGTGCTCCCGTCTGTCGCGGCCGTCGTCGACACGCTAGCCTTTACGGTCCGGACCGTAAAGGAAGGGCCCACCGAGGAAAGGGACGGCGCTCTGATGCGACTCGGCCTGTACGTCAACCTCTACGCCGACCAGGCCGACCGGCCGCGCCTCGCCGACGCCGTCGAGCAGGTGCGCCTCGCCGAACAGGCCGGGTTCGCCTGGGCCGTCCTCGGCGAACGGCACCTGCACCGGCCCGGCTACCACGAGGCCGTCACCTCCCTGGCCTATCTCGCCGCACACACCGACCGGATCGGCCTGGCCACCGCCGGACTCATCGCGCCCGTCCACCACCCGGTGATGCTGGCCGAGACCCTCGCCCACATCGACGTCCTCTCCGGAGGCCGCCTCACCGCCGGATTCGTCCTGGGCTACCGCCCCGAGGAGTTCGCGCTGTACGGCACCCGGCCCCAGGAGCGCGTGTCGCGCTTCGAGGAGTGCCTGGAGCTGGTCACCCGGCTGTGGACCGAGGACAAGGTCACCCACCGGGGCCGCCGGTACAGCGTCGAGGACGCCTTCCTGTCACCCCGGCCCGTCCAGCGGCCCCGGCCCCGCATCTGGAACGGCGGCCGTGTGCCCGCCGCCCTGGAGCGGACCGCCTGGACCTGCGACGGCTGGACGACGTCCTTCAACGAGACCGACGAGGAACTCCCCAAGAAGATCGCCCTCTACCGGTCCTTCCCGCGCGGCCCGCGTTCCCTGGGCGCCGAGGTCATCGTCTGCCGGGAGGGGTACGCCGCGCCCACCACCGCCCAGGCCCGCACCGCGCTGGAAGGCCCGCTGCGGGGGCTGTACGACGCGTACGGCGACTGGAAGCGCACCTCCGCCGACGCCGCCCGCTACGCCCAGCCGTGGGAGGACATCGCCGCCCGGTCGGTCATCGGCTCGACCGCCGAGTGCGCGGAACGGATCGGCCGGTACGAGGAGATGGGCGCCGACGGGATCGTCCTGCGCATCCAGCCGCCCGGCATGCCGCAGGCGGACGCGCTGCGGGCGATCGAGGCGTTCGGCGCGCTCACGTCGCTCACGCCCTGAACCGGCGCCGGACCACCTCGGCCGCGCGGGCGATGTAGGCCACCGCCTCCCCGTCCGCCATCAGCATCGGCTGCCGCACCCACACCACGCTCTCCTCCGCCGCCTCCGCGACCGGGCAGGGTGCTCCCGGCTTCACGTACGGCACACGGCTCAACGAACGGTAACCGGCGTCCAGCGGCACCCCTTCGGCGGCCATCGCGGCCAGGAACGCCTCCTTGGGCCGGCCGCCGAAGGCCCCGGAGTCGTACCGCAGCATCGCCAGGTGCCAGGTGTGGCGGGTGGTGCCGGGCGGCGCGGGGACGAGGTCCAGGCCCGGTACGCCGCCAAGGGCCTCGGCGAGCACGGCGGCACCGCGCGCCCGCCGGTCGAGCCAGCCGTCGAGAAGGCCGAGCTGCGGGTGGAGGAGCGCCGCCTGGAACTCGGTCATCCGCAGGTTCCAGCCCACCTCCGGATGGTCGTACCAGCCGCCCTCCGGGCTCCGGCCCACGTTGTGCAGCGCCCACACGCGCTCGTACAGGACACGGTCGCCGGTCACCACGATGCCGCCCTCCCCGGCGGTCATCGCCTTGCTCGACTGGAAGCTGAAGCACGCCACGTCCCCGAGGGAACCCGCCGGGCGGCCGTGCCGTGCGGCGCCGTGCGCCTGCGCCGCGTCCTCCACGACCGGAAGCCCCAGCGCGCGCAGCGCCTCCGTGTCCGCGGGAGCCCCCGCGAGATGCACCGCCATGACCGCCTTCGTACGCGGCCCGACGAGCGCGCGTGCGGCCTCGGGATCGAGGTGCAGGGTGTCCTCGGTGACGTCGGCGACGACCGGGTCCGCCCCGGCGAGCGCCACGGCCGTCGCGCTGGCGGCGAAGGTGTAGGCGGGCACGATCACCTCGTCACCGGGGCCGACGCCGAGCGCGCGCAGCGCCAGGAACAGGGCCACCGTGCCATTGACGGTGCACACCCCGTGCGCCGCCCCGGCATGCCCTGCGAACGCGGCGGCGAACTCCTCGGTCGCGGTGCCGCTCGTGGCCCCCCACCGGCCGCTGTCCAGGACCGCCAGCAGGGCCCTGCGCTGTTCGTCGGTCGCGGGTGGCGGCCAGGAGGGCCACTGCGGCGGCCCGTTCATACGATGCCTTTGAGGAGCCGGTCCATGGTGCCGTGCAGGACCTGTTCCCGGTCCTCCTCCGGCAGGTCGGCGAGCAGCACCCGGCCGAGCCCGGTCCGCAGGTCGAGGAAGACGGCGTCCGACCCGAACGCCACCCGGTCGGCTCCGGTCCCGGCCACCATCCGGGTGAGGTGACGTGCCGTCATCCGTGATCCGCACGTCTCCAGCACCAGGTCGGGACAGCGCTCGGCGGCCTGGATGGCGGGGCGCAAGCCGTGCGGGAACAGCCCCGCATGGCCCATCAGCAGCGGTACGCCGGGGTGGCGGGGCGAGACGGCGGCGAAGTGGCGGGCGTCGGACCAGGCGCTGCCGTGCTGGCTGTGCGCCAGGACGAGCCGCCTCCGCTCGGCCGCCGCCTCGAACGCGGGCGTGTACGCCCGGTCGTCGAGCGCCGTCTCGTGCACCTCCGGGTGCAGTTTGACGCCGATGACGCCGGGCACGTCGAGCAGGTCCCGCAGCCGCTCGGGGGCCTGCGGGTCGTGCGGCTGGTAGACGGCCCAGCCGAGCAGCCGGCCGGGGTGCGCCTGGAGGGCCTCGACCAGCAGGGCGTTCCCGGCGCGGGCGTCGGGGCCCACCGCCAGCAGGTGCGACACGCACGCGGTGGCCACACCGCAGCGGTCCATCATGGCGACCAGGCTCTCCGCCGAACCGTCCGGGACGGCGAACGCCGGCCACCGCCCGATGTGCCCGTGCGCGTCGATGACGTCCATGGCCGGGCTCATGGTCCACCGCCCAGGAGCCTGAGGGCGTTCCCGCCCGCGATGAGCGCCGCGTCGTCCGGCGGCAGGTCCAGGGTGTCCAGCAGGTAGCGGGGCCCGGCGTCGTCCGTGACCGGGGCACCCGTCCCGAACAGCACCCGGTGGGCGCCGTACCGCTCGGCGATCCACTCCACCTGACGGTGGCCGCAGAGCGTGGAGGTGTCGACGTACAGCGAGGGGTGGGCCTCCAGCAGCTCGGCGAGCTCCCGCAGCGCCCGGTATCCCGTGCCGGTCAGCACGATTCGCGGTGTGGGTGGGGCGGCGGCCAGCAGGTGCAACTCGCCGGCGGTCACCTCGTCCCAGGAGAGCAGCACGGCCGTGCCGCCCGCCGCCAGCTCGGCGAGCAGTTCCCGGGCGTGCGGCCCGGTGACGGACCAGCCGTGCTGCCGCGGGCAGAGCCGCACCAGCGGAGCCCCTCCCGCCCACGGGCCGGTGCCGAGCGGCCCGGGCACGAGGACCGGTACCGGCCGCAGCCGCCGGTCGCCGACGAGGTCCAGCTGCTCGTTGCCGTCACGCGGGTCGCCGTGGACGGCGTACGAGTGGATGACGCATGCCGTGTCGATGCGCAGCCGGTCCAGTTCGGCGACGAGGCCGGCCTCGTCCCTGGTGGGTACGTCGTCGTGGGGGAGGGGGCCGAGGGTGCGGTTGATGTCGACGACCACGGTCATGACTTGAGGCCGCTGGTGGCGATGGAGTCGGTGAGGTACCGCTGGAGCAGGCCGAACACCAGCAGGCACGGGATGACGGTGATGGTCGCGCCGGCCATGATCTGGTTGATCGTCACGTTCTCGCCCTCCAGGGTGGCGAGACCGACCGTGAGCGTACGCATGGCCTCCGACTGGCCGATGACCAGTGGCCACAGGAAGTCGTTCCAGTGCCAGAGGAAGACGAACACGCCGAGGGTGGCGAGGATCGGCCGGATCAGCGGCAGCACGACGGTGGTGAAGACCCGCCACTCCGACGCCCCGTCGATCTTCGCCGCCTCGAACAGCTCGTCGGGCAGTTGCACGATGAACTGCCGCATCAGGAAGACCGCCTGCGAGTTGGCGAGGGTCGGCACGATCAGGCCCCAGTACGTGTCCACGCCGCCCATCTCGGAGACGAGGATGTAGTACGGGATGAGCGTCGCCTGGAAGGGCACCATCAGGGTCGCCAGGAACGACCAGAACAGCACTTCGCGCCCCGGGAAGCGCTTCTTGGCGAACGCGTACCCGGCCATCGACGCGAACAGCAGGATCAGCAGCACCGACACGAGCGAGTAGACCAGCGAGTTGAGCGCCCAGCGTGTGATGTCGGCGCTCTGCAGGACGTCGGTGAAGTTGTGCCAGGTGGCGCGGGTGAGGTCGAAGGCGCCCGGCAGGGTGCGGCCGCCGGGTGGTGCGAACGCCACCAGCACCATGATGACGAAGGGGGTGACGGTCACGAACGCGACCAGGACCAGCAGGACCGGCAGCCTCAGCCGCGTCATCAGTCCTCCTCCCTTCCGATGAGCCGCCGCTGAATGAGTGAGAAGACGAGCACGATGAGGAAGAGGACGAGGCCGACCGCGCTCGCGTAACCGAAGTCGAAGAACTTGAAGCCGGAGTCGTAGAGGAAGTACACGAGCGAGTAGCTGGCCCGTACGGGGCCGCCGGCGGTCATGACGTACATCGCGTCGAAGACCTGGAAGGCCTGGATGGCCTCGATGACGAGGACGAAGAAGAGCACCGGGCGGAGGAGGGGCAGCGTCACCCAGCGGAAGCGCTGCCAGGCGCTCGCACCGTCGATGGTGGCCGCTTCGGAGACCTCGCGCGGGATGGACTGGAGCCCGGCGAGCAGGATCAGCATCGAGTAGCCGAAGCCCTTCCAGGCGGAGGCTGCCGCGATGGAGGGCAGGACGAGCGACTCGTCACCGAGGAAGTCGACCGGGCCGGTCCCGAGGACGCCGAGAGCCGCGTTGAGCAGCCCGTCCTCCACCTCGTAGATCCACTTCCAGATGACCGCGGCCAGCACGATGCTCGTCACGTACGGCAGGAAGAACAGGCCCCTGAAGAAGCCGCGCAGCCAGAGCGTGCGGTGCAGCAGTACGGCCGTGCCGAGCGCGAGCAGCACGGTCATCGGCACGTACAGCGCGGTGTAGACGGCGGTGACGCCGAGGCTCTCCCAGAACAGGTCGTCCGAGAGGAGCCGGGTGTAGTTGCCGGCGCCGATGAACGTCCACTCGCCGCTGAGCCGGTAGTCGGTGAGCGACAGGAACGCGGCACCGAGAGTCGGCCCGAACCGGAAGACGAGGAACAGCACGAGCATCGGCGCCACGAACGCCAGCCCGACCAGCGCCTCCCGCCGCCGCGCGGGACTCCGCCGCCGCCCCGACCCCCCCGGCCCGCCCGGCGGAGCGGCACCTGGTGAGGCATCCGGCGGAGTGGCCACACCCGTCACGGTGCCTGGTGAGAGGCCTGCGGGGAGGCCGTCGGCCACCGTCCCCGGTGCACCGGCCACCGCCCCCGGAGCGGCCTCCGGCGTGGCACCGGCCAACGCGCCCGGGACGGCCGCCGGTACCGCCTCGGACGTCGGGGAGCCGGCGCTCCGGTCGGCGGGCGGCGCACCGGCGCCGCTGCCTCCCGTGCGGCTCTCGGCGGCCGTGGAGGCCACGGGCGCGCCGTCCGGGAGCGCCGGGCGCGCGGTGGCTTCGCGCCGCGCGGGGGCACCGGGTTCGGAGGGTTCCGGCTCGTCTGGGGACGCCTCGCGGGGCTCGACTTTGCTCAACGCTGCCGCGCCAGCAGGTCGTCGCCCTCCTTGGCCGCTGCCTCCAGCGCCTGCTCAGGTGTCTTCTTGCCGGTGAGCGCGGCCTGGATCTCCGGCGTGATGAGCGCCATCAGCTGGCGCGCGGCGGGGTGCGGCTCGCCGGGGAACGTGTGGGCCAGGGCCGCCTCGTACTCCTTGGCGAAGGGGTTGTCGTTGGGGACCGTGACATCCGTGCGCGGGGAGAAGAACCCGCCCGCTTTGCCCATGGACGCGATCTGCGCGGGCTCGGTCATGTAGGCGATGAACTTCTCCGCACCGGCCAGGTTCTTCGTCCGGGCGTTGATGCCGAGGCCGCCCGGCATGCCGAAGCAGACCTGCTTGCGGGGACCGGTGAGGGCGGGGCCGACGATCACGTTCTCCTTCCCCCAGGTCTTCTGGGCGAGTGCGGCGTCGGAGGGCGTATTGGTGTAGCCCATCGCCACCTGTTCCTTGCCCAGCGCGTGGTCGGTGAAGAGGTTGGCGTTGGTCAGCGCGGACCGGGGCACGGCCCCGCTCTTGTAGAGGTCGACGAGGAAGGTGAGGGCCTCGACGCCCTCCGGGCTGTTGAACGCGGTCTTCTTGCCACTCTCGTCGAACACCTTGCCGCCCGCCTGCCACAGCAGCGGGTAGAAGCTCATGTTGAGCGAGGCCTCGTTGCTCGCCGAGTAGTCGAGGGTGGCGACCCCGGCCTGCTTCAGCTTCGGTGCGGCTGCCCTGAGGGCGTCCCAGCTGGCGGGAGGTTCCTTTATCCCCGCCTTGTCCAGCAGTTTCTTGTTGTAGAGCGTGCTGGTGACGGTGTGGTAGATCGGCGCCGCGTAGACCTTGCCATCCTGCGTCATGGCTTCGAGGGCGGCCGGCCGGAAGGCGTCCCGTGACTTCTCGATGGCCCGGTCCACGGGCTGGACCGCGCCGTTCGCCTGGAACTGGGGGATCTGGTCCGGACCGAGCAGCACCACGTCGGGGCCCTTGCCGCTGCCGAAGGCGGTGGCCAGCTTCTGGTCCCGGTTCTCCCAGGGCAGTTGCTCGATGGTGAGGTCGAGATCCTTCTGAGCGGCTTCGAAGCCCTTCTCGATGCCGTCCCAGTATGCGGCGTTGGCCTTCGGATCCATGATCACCGGGTACATCCAGACGGTGACCTTGTTCGACCCCGAGCCGCTGTCACCGCTGTTGCACCCGGCCGCGGTGAGCGCGGTGAGGGTGAGGATTGCGAGAGGAACGGTGGCGCGCTTGAACCCTGTCTTCATGCTGGGCCTCCGGAAGGCCTGTCAAAACCTGGACAGTTTCGGCCTGGGCCGAAAGTAGCTGGGCTGTTTTGCACTGTCAATGCTGCGCGGCCGCGCCGCCCGCGGCCACCCGGCAGGCCACAGCGACGGCCCTGGGGCCGGCCCCCCACTCGTTCGGACGACACGTCACCTTCCTCTCCGCGCACCGCGGCGGACGAGCCGTCAGGTGCAGCCGATGACGCTCCACGGCCGACGGGCCATACTCCGCTCCCGGCCCCGCGCCCGGCCTCGCCCCGGCCCCGCTCCCGGCCTCGCCCCGCGGCCTCCCGCTCCGCGGACGAACCGGTCACCTGGCTTCGTCCTGCCGAGGTCATGGCCGGTGATCGCGCCAGTGCCTGCTCGGGCTCCGTCCCGTCGCCATCCGGCGCCACGTCGGCCGGTTCAGCTCGGCGCCGTGTCGCAGTTGGGCCGAACGGGTGAGGGAGGCGAGGATAGGGGGATGAGTAGGTACGAGAGGTACGACGTCACCGACGAACAGTGGGAGGGCCTGGCGCAGGTCGTCCCGCTGCGGGGGCGCAACGAGTGGCCGTCCAGGGTCGACCACAGCACGATCCCGCAGGACTACGAGGCCGCCGAGCAGCGCCGTATGGTCGTACTGCGGGTGCAGGTCTTCGCCGACGCGCGGGAGGTCGCCGAGTACCTCATCGCGCAGATCCCCGTCCTGCTGGACCTGACCGCGGCCGACGCGGACGTCGCCAAGCGGATCCTGGACTTCAGCAGTGGCGTCGTCTTCGGGCTCGGCAGCGGAATGCACCGCGTCGACCGGAACGTCTTCCTGCTGGCGCCCGCCGGTACGGAGGTCGAGGGCGTCGCCGCCGCGGTGGTTCCGCATTCCTAGGCGGTTCCCTCGTTCGTAGGAAGGCTGTTCGGGCGGAACGGTTCAGCATCGCGCGCCCTCATACGGTCCGAGCATGCACGCGACCCACCCCGCCCCCTCCGCGCCGCCCTCCGCCGCGCTCACTCGCCCCGCCGTCACGGAACTGCGGCTGTCCGCCTTCAGGACACACCGCGGCGCCGCCTTCCGGCTCGCGCCGGTGACGCTCTTCGCGGGGGCGAGCGGCACCGGCAAATCGAGCGCGTTACAGGCGTACGAAGCCCTCGCCCTGCTCGGCGCGGGAGCCACGCTCGCCACCGCCTTCCCGGACCCCGCCGGCTGCGTACCCGACCGCGCGGAGGCGGACGCGGAGGGGCGGCGAGGGTTCCGGATCGGCTGCACCGTGGACGGCCCGGCCGGGCCCGTGCGCCTCGACCTGGCCGTCCAGGCGGAGCCGGAACTGCGGATCGTGGGCGAACGGCTCACGGGCGGCGACGGGCGGACCCTGCTCACCACCGCGCTCCGCGACCCCGGCCGCCGCACCGTGCAGGCCGAGTGGCACACCGCCGGCTCGGTGCCGGTCACCCGCGCCCCGCTCCCCGGAGACCGGCTCGGTACGGCGCTGCTGCCACTGCGGGTGGCCGGCAAGACCGAGGGGCAGCGCCGCGTACTGGCCGCCGCCGAACAGGTCGTCGTCGCCCTCCGGTCCGTCTTCCCCTGCGACCCGCAGCCGCAGCGGATGCGGGCCCCCGTGGCCGCGGGCGACGGGCGGCTGCGGCGCGGCTGTGACAACCTCGCCGAGGTCCTGCACCGCACCCGCACCGGCTGCCCCCGCAGGCACGCCCGGCTGGCGGCGGTCGCCCGGGCGGGCTGCGCCGGACCCGTACGCGACCTGGACGTCGAGAAACTGGCTGACGGAAGGGTGCGAGCGGTGCTCGGCCGCGGCCCGGAAGGCGGCATGCCGGTCGAACGGCTCGGCGAGGGGGAACTGCGCTACCTCGCCCTCGCGCTGGTGCTGCTCACGGGGCCGGGGGTCCTGGCCATGGACCCGGTGGCCGAGGTGCCCCACGCGATGCAGACCCTCACTGTGCTCGCCGACGGTTTCGACCGCGCCCTCGACCGCCGCCAGACCCGCGAACTGGCGGGACTGGCGGCGCAGATCTGCGCCGAGGGACACATCCGCCTGGTGGGGACGGTCGGCGAGGCGGGTGCGAGGGCCGCGCGCGGGCGGGCCGGAGTGACGGTGGTAGACCTGAATCCGTGACGGAACTGGATGTGCAGGGATTGCAGCGAAGGCTCGCCGAGTTCGCGGCCTCGCGGGAGTGGCAGCCGTACCACACGCCGAAGAACCTGGCGGCGGCGTTGAGCGTCGAGGCGGCGGAACTGCTGGAGATCTTCCAGTGGTTGACGCCCGAGGAAGCCGCCCGGGTGATGGACGATCCCGAGACGGCGCACCGGGTGGCGGACGAGGTGGCCGACGTACTGGCCTACCTCCTCCAGTTCTGCGGCGCGCTGGGGGTCGATCCGCTGGCCGCGCTGTCCGCGAAGATCGACCGGAACGAGGTCAGGTTTCCCGTCGGGCGGCCGCCCGGGCGTGCCGCGAGGGCGCCGCGAGAGCCGGATCGTCACTCTACGGAGTGATCAACTTATTCACACTGAGCTTCCTGTCCACAGATTTCCGAATTCCCCTGGCTTTTGGGTCCGTTCGCCTTCACTCTGGGTAGTGAATAGATGGGCGGACAGTCGTACGAACGGGGGCGGCGTACATGGAAGCGGAGCGACTCATCGCGACCGGCCGGCGCGCCCTGGCGGACAGCCGGGTGGCGCTGGACATCGTGACGGAGGCATGGCAGGCGCAGATGCTCGCGCAGGCGATCGGCCACCACCTGGCGCTGTCCGGTCCACCGGAGCTCAGGGGCGAGGCGCGAAGCCTCAGCGAGATCGGCAGCCGCGGCGGAGCGGGCCCGAACCACCCGGCGCGGGCACTGAGGCTGTCGGAGATATCGAATGTGCGGGGTGCGTTACTGGGCCTGGGCGCGCTGCTGGGCGAAGTGGGCATCGCCCTCGTCGGCGTAGCCTGCGCCACCGACGAGGAGGGGCTGTACTGGCAGTGCGTCGAAGCGATCGACGCCGCGGACGAGGCCGGTGACCGGGTGCGCGTGATGCTCCGCCGCCTCGCCGTCCGCGAGCGCGCCAGACCCCCCGACCCCGCCGACTCGTCAGCGGGCTCGCCCTGACCAAGGGGCGTGGCGGGGCCGGTTCGTCCTACGAGGGCGGGAGGTGTGGACGAGGAGCGTCGCGCTGGAGGGACGCGGGCCTTGGGGAGCGGAGAGAAGCGGGGCGGTCTCCATACGGAGCGCGCGCGGAGCCCGGCCGGGCGTCGGGGCCGGAGCCCTCGGGTGCGGAGCGCGCGCGGGGTCGTGGGCGAGGGCCGGAGGTTCGACCGGGGGCCGACGCGGGGCGGCTGCGTCGGGTGGCGGGCCGGGCGCGTGGTGGGGCGGGCCGGGCGCCGGGGGTGTCCGGCGGCGGGGGCGACGGCCTGTGGCGGGCGGGGCGATCTGCGGTGGCGAGGGGCCTTTGGTGGGCGACGGGCCCGTGGTGGGCGCTAGACCGTGCGGGCGTCGGTGTCCGGGGCGGGAGGTGAGTGAGGGGTGGTGTCGGGGGACGGGAGGCGGTCGGCCGAGGACTGCAGGTCGGCGTCGAGTTGCGTCAGGTCGGCGCTCAACGCCGCCATCAGCTCTTCCATCTGCTGCAGCAGGCCCTTCGGGTGTTCCGGCGCGGTCTGCTCGGGCACGGCTTCCTGGGACATGGCGGCCTCCTCGGCCCAGGCCCTTCCGCTGGGGGAGGGCGGCAAGAGAGAACGACGCGCCGACATCCGCCGCCGGCGCGTGGGCCGGGCGGTCCGGCTCCGCCCGAGCCAACGACGTGTACGCGCCGGGGGTCACTGGCGGAGACGCCCAGGGGCCCGAGTTCGATGATGTTCACCCGGCCGGGAGGGGGAGGTTGACGGTCGTTCGACGGTGCAGGATGGAGGTATGGATCTTCGAATCTTCACCGAGCCCCAGCAAGGGGCCGACTACAACACTCTGCTGGCCGTCGCCAAGGCCACCGAGGACCTCGGCTTCGACGCCTTCTTCCGGTCGGACCACTACCTCCGCATGGGGTCCGCCGACGGGCTGCCCGGCCCCACGGACGCGTGGATCACCCTGGCCGGGCTCGCCCGGGAGACCAAGCGGATCCGGCTCGGCACGCTGATGACCGCCGGGACGTTCCGGCTGCCCGGCGTGCTGGCCATCCAGGTCGCGCAGGTCGACCAGATGTCGGGTGGCCGGGTCGAACTCGGGCTCGGGGCCGGCTGGTTCGAGGCCGAGCACAAGGCGTACGGCATCCCCTTCCCCAAGGAGAAGTTCGGCCGCCTGGAGGAGCAGCTGGCGATCGTCACGGGCCTGTGGGCCACGGAGACCGGCAGGACGTTCTCCTACGACGGGACGTACTACCAGCTCACCGACTCGCCCGCGCTGCCCAAGCCGGCCCAGGCCAAGGTGCCCGTCCTGATCGGCGGGCACGGGGCGAAGCGCACACCGCGGCTGGCCGCACGGTACGCCGACGAGTTCAACATCCCGTTCGCCTCCCTGGAGGACAGCGAGCGGCAGTTCAGCCGGGTCCGGGCGGCCGCCGAGGAGGCCGGGCGCAAGGCGGACGACCTCGTGTACTCCAACGCGCTGATCGTCTGCGTGGGCAAGGACGACGCCGAGGTGGCCCGCCGTGCCGCGGCCATCGGACGGGAGGTGGAGGAACTCAAGGCGAACGGTCTCGCCGGCTCGCCCGCCGAAGTCGTCGACAAGATCGGCCGGTACGGGGCCCTCGGCTCCTCGCGGATCTACCTCCAGGTCCTGGACCTGGACGACCTCGACCACTTGGAGCTGATCTCGTCACAGGTCATGTCTCAGCTCAACTAGCCGCAGGACCCCGAAAAACCCCTGGTCGGGCGGTGCGCGCCAGGCAATACTCGGACGTGTGTTCCTGACGATCAGTACGACCGGTAGCCCACAGCGTCCCGCCACCGACCTCGGTTTCCTGCTGCACAAGCATCCCGACAAGGCGCAGGCGTTCTCCACCTCGCACGGCACGGCGCACGTCTTCTACCCCGAGGCGTCGGCCGAGCGGTGCACGGCGGCACTGCTGCTCGAGGTGGACCCCGTCGCGCTGGTCCGGCGCGGCAAGGGCAAGGGCAGGGGCGGCGCGCCCGACTCGGCGCTCGCCCAGTACGTCAACGACCGGCCGTACGCCGCCTCGTCACTGCTGTCCGTCGCGCTGAGCACGGTCTTCAAGAGCGCGCTGCGCGGGGTCTGCACCGCGCTGCCCGAGCGGGCCGCCCAGCCGCTGCCCCTGCGCATCGAGATCCCGGCGCTGCCGGCACGCGGCGGCGCCGACCTGGTGCGCGCGCTCTTCGGCCCGCTGGGCTGGACGTCCGTCGACGCCGAGCCGGTGGCGCTGGACGAACGGTTCCCGCACTGGGGCGACTCCCGGTACGTACGGCTGGTGCTGGAAGGTGAGCTGAGGCTCGTCGACGCCCTGCGGCACCTGTACGTCCTGCTGCCGGTCCTCGACGACGCCAAGCACTACTGGGTGGCGCCCGACGAGGTCGACAAGCTGCTGCGGGCCGGTGAGGGCTGGCTGGCCGACCACCCCGAACACAAGCTCATCACCAGCCGCTACCTCTCGCGCCGCTGGGGCCTGACCCGCCAGGCGATGGAGCGCCTGGAGCTGGTCCGGCTCGCCGAGGCCGACGACCTGGACGTCGACGACGTCGACAACGCCGTCGACGAGGGCACCGACACCGAGGAGAAGCCGGTGCCGCTCGCCGAGCAGCGCCGCGAGGCGATCCTGGCGGCGCTGCGCACGGCGGGGGCGAGCAAGGTGCTCGACCTGGGCTGCGGCCAGGGCCAGCTGGTACAGGCGCTGCTCAAGGACGTCCGGTTCACCGACATCGTGGGCGTCGACGTGTCCGTACGGGCGCTGACCGTCGCCGCGCGACGGCTGCGGCTGGAGCGGATGGGGGAGCGGCCGGCCGGACGCGTGAACCTGCTCCAGGGCTCGCTCACGTACACGGACAAGCGGCTCAAGGGTTACGACGCCGCCGTCCTCAGCGAGGTCGTCGAGCACCTCGACCTGCCGCGGCTGCCGGCGCTGGAGTACGCGGTGTTCGGGTCGGCGCGCCCTACGACCGTGATCGTGACGACGCCGAATGTCGAGTACAACGTGCGCTGGGAGACACTGCCCGCCGGGCACGTCCGCCACGGCGACCACCGGTTCGAGTGGACGCGGGAGGAGTTCCGCGCCTGGGCGCGGGGCGTGGGGGAGCGGCACGGGTACGGCGTGGAGTTCGCCCCCGTGGGGCCGGACGACCCGGAGGTCGGACCGCCCACCCAGATGGCCGTCTTCACCCTGGCCACTGCAGACGAGGAGAAGGCCGCATGACCCAGTCCACCACCCCGACCCGCAGGCTGCCGGTCACCGACCTGTCCCTCGTCGTGCTCATCGGCGCCACCGGCTCCGGCAAGTCGACCTTCGCGCGCAAGCACTTCAGGCCCACCGAGATCATCTCCTCGGACTTCTGCCGCGGGCTGGTAGCCGACGACGAGAACGACCAGAGCGCGAGCGGCGACGCTTTCGACGTCCTGCACTACATCGTCGGCAAGCGCCTCGCCGCCGGCCGGCTGACCGTCGTCGACGCGACCAGCGTGCAGCAGGAGAGCCGCCGGCAGCTGGTGCGCCTGGCCCGTGAGCACGACGTCCTGCCCATCGCGATCGTCCTCGACCTGCCCGAGGAGGTGTGCGCCGAGCGCAACGCCGCCCGGCCCGACCGCGCGGACCTGCCCCGCCACGTCATCCAGCGCCACCGCCGCGAGCTGCGCCGTTCGCTGCGCGGGCTGGAACGCGAGGGCTTCCGCAAGGTGCACGTCCTGAAGAGCGTGGAGGAGGTGGAGGCCGCCGAAGTCGTCCTGGAGAAGCGGTTCAACGACCTGCGGCACCTCACCGGACCCTTCGACATCATCGGTGACGTCCACGGATGCAGCTCGGAGCTGGAGACCCTGCTCACCAAGCTCGGTTACGAGGACGGCGCGCACCCCGAGGGGCGTACCGCGGTCTTCGTCGGCGACCTCGTCGACCGCGGCCCGGACAGCCCCGGCGTCCTGCGCCGCGTCATGGGCATGGTCGCCTCCGGCAATGCCTTGTGCGTGCCGGGCAACCACGAGAACAAGCTCGGGCGCTGGCTGAAGGGCCGGCAGGTGCAGCGGAC
This sequence comes from Streptomyces sp. NPDC000229, assembly GCF_040300825.1. Classification (NCBI taxonomy): domain Bacteria; kingdom Bacillati; phylum Actinomycetota; class Actinomycetes; order Kitasatosporales; family Streptomycetaceae; genus Streptomyces; species Streptomyces sp. NPDC000229. The sequence goes on along the minus strand of NZ_JBEPEL010000077.1, from coordinate 1,942 downwards.
GCACGGGCTCGCCGAGACGATCGCCCAGCTGGAGGGGGAGAGCGAGGAGTTCCGCGAGCAGGTGCGGACGTTCATCGACGGGCTCGTCAGCCATTACGTCCTCGACGAGGGCCGGCTCGTCGTCTGCCACGCCGGGCTGCCGGAGAAGTACCACGGCCGCACGTCGGGGCGGGTGCGTTCGCACGCGCTGTACGGCGACACGACCGGCGAGACCGACGAGTTCGGGCTGCCGGTGCGCTACCCCTGGGCGGAGGACTACCGCGGCCGGGCGGCCGTGGTGTACGGCCACACTCCGGTCCCCAACACCTCGTGGATCAACAACACCATCTGCCTCGACACCGGTGCGGTGTTCGGCGGGAAGATGACCGCGCTGCGCTGGCCCGAGCGGGAGCTCGTCGACGTACCCGCCGAGAAGGTCTGGTACGAGCCGGTCAAACCGCTCGCCACGGAGGCGCCCGGCGGCCACCAGGGCCGGCCGCTGGACCTGGCGGACGTGCACGGGCGCCGGGTCGTCGAGACCCGGTACGCGGGCAACGTCGGCGTACGCGAGGAGAACGCGGCGGCCGCGCTGGAGGTCATGAGCCGGTTCGCGGTGGACCCGCGACTGCTGGCGTACCTGCCGCCGACGATGGCGCCCACGGCGACGTCCAAGGAGGAAGGCTTCCTGGAGCACCCGGCGGAGGCGTTCGCGCAGTACCGCTCCGACGGGGTCGAGCGGGTCGTGTGCGAGGAGAAGCACATGGGTTCGCGGGCGGTGGCGCTGGTGTGCCGGGACGCGGACGTGGCGCGGACACGGTTCGGGGCGGACGGCCCGACCGGCGCGCTGCACACCCGTACCGGGCGGCCGTTCTTCGACGACCAGGCCATGACCGAACGGGTCCTGGACCGGCTGCGCACGGCCATCGGCGCCGCCGGGCTGTGGGACGAGCTGGCAGCATCCAATAGCGCCTCCGGCGCGGGCGACTGGCTGCTGCTGGACGGCGAGCTCATGCCGTGGTCGCTCAAGGCGTCCGGTCTTCTGCGCTCACAGTACGCGGCGGTCGGCGCCGCCTCGGGCGCGGTCTTCCCGGGCGCGGTCGCGGCGCTGGAGGCGGCCGTGGGCCGGGGCGTCGACGTGGCCGGGCTGCTGGGCAAGCAGCGGGAGAGGGCGGCGGACGCGGCGGCGTTCACCGAGGCGTACCGGCGCTACTGCTGGGACACGGAGGGGCTGGACGGGGTGCGGTTCGCGCCGTTCCAGATCCTGGCGGGGCAGGGGCGTTCGCTCGCGGGCGTCCCGCACGACGAGCAGCTCGCATGGCTCGACCGGCTCGTGGAGCACGACCCGACCGGTCTGCTCCAGGTCACGCGCCGGCTCGTCGTCGACACCGGTGACGAGGCGTCGGTCCGGGCGGGCGTCGACTGGTGGCTGGAGCTGACGGGCGCGGGCGGCGAGGGCATGGTCGTCAAGCCGCTCCAGGCCCTCGTACGGGACGGGAAGGGGCGGCTGGTCCAGCCGGGCATCAAGGTGCGCGGCCGGGAGTACCTGCGGATCATCTACGGTCCGGAGTACACGCGCCCGGAGAACCTGACCCGGCTGCGCGAACGCCACCTCGGCCACAAGCGGTCCCTCGCACTGCGCGAGTACGCCCTCGGCCTTGAGGCCCTCGCCCGCCTGGCGGACGGCGAACCCCTCTGGCGCGTCCACGAAGCGGTCTTCGCCGTGCTGGCCCTGGAGTCGGAGCCGGTCGACCCCCGCCTCTGACCCCCCGTGCGGGGTCCCCGCGGCCCAGGACCGCGGGGGGCCCGCGGGCCCAGGACCCCGTGCGGGGCCCCGGGCCCAGGACCCTTGGAGGGTGACCGCGCCAAGGACCCGCCCGGCCAGCCGCGCGCCGTCCGGGATCTCGGGGACCTCGCCGTGCGGGCCGAGCTCGATCGAGCCGGTGGTGATGCGGGGCCGCTGAGC
>NZ_JBEPEL010000076.1:0-32399 GCF_040300825.1 Streptomyces sp. NPDC000229 | reverse complement strand
AGGTGCGGTGTCCAGGCGTCACGAGCCCAGCAAGATCCGAACGAGAGGCCCTAGGAGACCGCCGACGGGGAAGGCGCCGGTGCCCGTGCCGGCGCCGGGAGGGTTGCCGGCGCCGGGGTGGGGCGCGGGCTCGGTGCCGGGGTCGGGCCGACTGCCGTGGCCGGTTCGGCCGGCCGGGGCGGGGCCGGGGGGCGGCGTATGACGTAGGCGGCCAGGGCGCCCGCCAGGAAGAGAGCGAGGATGGAGACCGCCACGCCGGTCCAGGTGGCGCCCAGCCACTGGCCGCCGAAGTAGCCGAGCCCGACGCTGTAGGAGGCCCACGCCACCCCCGCGAGGGCGGACCAGGGAACGAACTGGCTGGCCTTGCGCCGAGTCGCACCCGCGCCCAGCGAGACCACGGAGCGCCCGGCCGGGGCGAACCGCGCGATGACGACGAGGACGCCGCCGCCACGCGCCAGAGCCGCGCCGAGACGTTCCTGCGCGGTGGTCAGCCGGCGCGACCGGGCGATCAGCCGGTGCAGGCGGGACCGCCCGCGCCACGCGAGGCGGTACGCGACGAGGTCACCCAGCAGGGAGGCGGTGGCCGCGCACAGGGTCAGGGCGAGGAGCGAGCCGTTCCCCGTCGCGGCGACCGTCGCGGCGGTGATCACCAGGATGCCGCTCGGCAGCACCGGCAGGAACACGTCCAGGAGGACGGACACGGCGACAGCCGTATAGATCCATGGGCCGGCGGCCACGCTTTCGAGCACCTTCACTCCCCGGTCCCGTGAAGCCGGTCCCGTGACGTGGGTGGCGGCTGGACTGGCCGAAAGCGTACGCCGGAAGCCGGGTCGGGGGATCACCCGGGCGGCGGACCGGCGGCGACCGGGTGAGCCGACGGCGCCGCGCCCGGGTGAGTGGGCGGTTCGTACGGCTTGCTACGCGGTGACCGGCTCGCGCTTCGGGTCGGCCGCCCGTGAGGACGAGAAGAGGCTGTCCAGCGACAGCGCGCCCGGGCCCGTGAAGACCAGCAGGAGCAGCGACCAGCAGTAGACGGCCGCCAGCTCGCCGCCGTTCTCCTTCGGGAACAGGCCCATCGGCTGGTGGACCTTGAAGTAGGCGTACGCCATCGCGCCCGAGGCGATGAACGCGGCGGCACGGGTGAACAGGCCCAGCAGCACCAGGCCACCGCCGACGAGCTCGATGACGGCCGCGTACCAGCCGGGCCAGGTACCGGCCGGGACGGTGCCACCGGTACCGCCCGCGCCGCCCAGGACGCCGAAGAGCGACGCGGCGCCATGGCACAGGAACAGCAGGCCGACGACTATCCGGAACAGACCGAGCACGTAGGGGCGGTATTGGTCGAGCCGCGCGCTGATGTGGGACATGGGGGTCCTTCGGTTGGGGACGGAACCGACTGAGCCCTCAGGTTAGGGAGTCCTAATCGATACTTGCAAGTTCAACATCTGGACGTTCCGCTTCCATGGTGGAGCAGGCGCGGAGGGCGGCTCGAGCCACCGCGTCCGTGTCGGCGAGGGTCACCGAGTCGACCCCTGGCCGGGCACCTGCCGCCGTCACCCAGTGCACTCCTTCCGTGGGCACCCCGAGGGCGAAAACTGCCTGGTGGGCTCGTCCCTGACGGTTGATCAGGCGGTACGGGGAAGGGGTGACGTCCAGCCCTCCGGTGTCGTAGCCGTCGACGACGTGCGTGCGGCACTGGCCGGAGTCGAGCATCCCGGCGAGCAGTGCGTCACCGGTGCGCCTCAAGTCCGGGTCCGGTAGCCGGGCCTCGATCAGTGTGGTCGCCGCCACGGCCGATTCCGGCACATCCGGAGATTCCGCTACGAACACTCCGTCTTCGGGGCGAATCCGCATACGGGGGCCGATCACGTCCAGTACGCCCGCCTCGATCAGGGCCGTCATCTCCTCGATGCGGCGGCGCGGCGGGCCGATCGACAGGAAGGCGTTCAGCGGCGTGTACCAGCGGTCCAGGTGGTCCCGGCGTGAGGCGCCCGGCAGACCCGCGTGGTCGACGATCAGCCGCAGCTCGTTGCGGATGTCGCGCAGCACGTCCAGCGCCGCCTTCACCGGACCGGCCACATTGCCCAGCGCGGCGTCGGCCGCGTCCCGGCGCAGATGCGCCAGCAGCCAGGCGCGGAAGTCCGCCGGCGACCGAAACGTTTCGCCCGCGTACGGGCGCGAGATCCGCTCCCAGGACCACCGGGCGCTCGGCGGCACGGCGTACGCGTCGAGAGTGGCCGCCGGGGCCGTCAGGAAGCGGGTGCGGAAGCCCCTCGGGCGCTTCAGCAGCACCTCGTAGTAGGTCGTCTCGACCTCCTTGGCCACCAGAGGCCATATCTCTTCCAGGAAATCCGGTGGGTCGCCCGCGTCCGCCCGCTTGCGGAACCTCTCGATGACGTCCGGCGTCAGCAGCAGGGGCTCGTGCCGGGCCGACGCGCCCTTCTCGTTGTCGCCGCGCGCCTGGTACGGGACCCCGCGCCGCGAACCGGCGTACAGCCGCGGCTCGCGCCCCGACGGGCGGTAGGCGCATCCGCCCCTGTCGTCGCGTACGAAGACCCCGCCCCGGCCTTCGGTCAGCAACGCCATGTGGTCGAAGAAGTTCAGGCCCAGCCCCTGCAGCAGTACCGGCTCACCGGGGGCGATCGGCGACAGGTCGAGGTCCGCCGGGTTGGCGGGCGGGAAGTGCCGCAGCCCGTGGCGCGCCGCGTACGCGCCGAGGTGCGCCGACGACGGGTCACCGGCGGTCGGCAGGTGACCCTGGGCGAGAACGACCGCGCCGAGGCCGGTGAGGACCGTGCCGTCGTCCAGGACCAGCGTCTGCGGGCCGGTGCCCTCCAGGCGTACCGCACGTGCCCCGTGGACCCGCACGGTCACCTCCGGCGGCGCCTCGGCCACCGCGCGGGCGAACGCCCACGACAGATAGGCGCCGTAGCAGGCGCGGGTGGGGTAGTCGTCGGGGCCGAGCCGGTACGAGCGCGCGGCGGCCCACTCGTACAGGCTCGGCCCCCGGCGTATCGGGCCCTCGCAGCTGACGCTCTCGTCGGTGAAGACCGTCACCTGGCACGCCACCGTGTTCATCAGCAGCTCGGCCGGCTGGTCGGTGCGCCAGACGCGCCCGGCGCCCGGCGGGGCCGGGTCGACGACGTGGACGGTCAGCGGCGTTCCCGCGGCCAGTTCCGGGACGGAGGCGCAGAGCCGTTCGAGTACGGACGTACCGCGGGGACCTGCACCGACCACGGCGATGGCATGGGGAACTTCGGACGACAAGACTCGGACTCCCGGGGCAGGGGGCGGTGCTGGGTTGCCCGCGGGCGGCAGGCGGAAGTCATCATGCCGTTGCCGCGCCCCTCGCCGAACCCCTGCCCGGAAGAACACGATCCGCTATGGGTGGGATTGCGGGAGCCCTGAACCGGACGTTCACCGGACGTTCACACGCCGGGTGGCATTCACAGGCCGAGTGGCAGGGCTCCCTCTCCCCGGGTGCGCCCGCCCGCCGGGGCGCGCTCCTCAGGCTTCGTCCGTCAGCGGCCGCTCGTGCACGGTCCTCAGCTCCGCGTCTCTCCGGTCGCCGCCGCGCGCCGCCGCGTGCTCCAGTCGCAGCCGCGCCGACCGCCCTCGCAGCGTCAGCGTCATCAGCTGGTTCCCGAACCAGGGCCCGCCCGTCCGGCGCCAGTCCACGACCGGCGGCCCCGTCCGCCCGTGCCGCATCAGCGCCCGCCCGATCCGCCGCCCCGCGCGGCTCCAGCTCAACCGGAACGCGAGGCGCAGCACCGCCGGGATCCGGTTGTGGGCGGGCGAGCAGGTCAACTGGACCACCCGGGCGGAAGGGGGGCCGGAGCCCTCCGGCCATTCGGGCTCGGCGACGTACGCGTGGTGCACGTCACCCGACAGGACGCACACCGTCGCCGGGGCGTCCGGCCCGCTGCCCGCCTCCGCGAGCAGCCGCGTCAGCCGCTCGAAGGAGTCCGGGAAGGCCGCCCAGTGCTCCAGGTCGGCGCCCCGGCGCACCCGTTCCGACAGCCCGGCCCATCGGGGGCCCCGCTCGCCGCGGCACAGCGCGGCGTTCCAGGTCTCCGCGCCGTGCATCATCGGGGCCAGGAGCCACGGCAGCGAGGCCCCGACCAGCAGGTGGTCGCAGGAGTTCGGGTCCTTTGTCATCTGCTCGACCAGCCACCGCTCCTCGTCCTCGTCGTGCATCGCCCGCTTGTGCTCGTCCAGCACGCGCCCCGCCCGGCTGTCGACCATCACGAGCCGGGTCCGGCCGAAGTCGCGGCGGTAGCTCCAGCGCACCGAGGCCGGGTCCGCGTCCGCCTCGGCGGCGAACCGGCGCAGCAGCTCCGTGCCGTCCGGCGCGGCGCGGACGGCGGCGTACAGCGGGTCGGCGTCCAGTTCGTCGAGGGAGAGGTTGCCCAGGTGCTGGTGGACCCAGTACGACATCAGCCCGCTGAGGATCCGCTCCCGCCACCATCCGTTCCGGCGCATGTCGGCGACCCACGAGGCGCTGGTGTTCCAGTCGTCGATCACGTCGTGGTCGTCGAAGATCATGCAGCTGGGGACGGTGGACAGCAGCCAGCGCACCCCGGGGTCGAGCCAGGACTCGTAGTAGAGGTGGGTGTACTCCTCGTAGTCCGCGACCTGCGCCCCCGGTTCCTCGCGCAGGTCCCGGCGCTCGGCGAGCCAGCGGCGGGTCGCCTTCGAGGTCTCGTCCGCGTACACCTGGTCGCCCAGCAGGAGCAGCACGTCGGGGCGTTCGGCGCCGGGGTCGGCGGCAAGCCGGGTGGCCAGGGTGTCGAGGGCGTCCGGGCCGACCGGGTCGTCCCCGCCCGCGGGGGGCGCCGCCCAGCGGCACGACCCGAAGGTGACGCGCAGCTCGTCGGCGCCGGGCCGGGGCGTGGTGATGGTGCTGGCCGGGTAACGGTGGCCGGGGTCGGTGGGCGGCCATACCGGACGGTCGTCGAGCAGGACCTCGTAGGGGGTCGTGGACCCGGGGGTCAGGCCGGTGACCGGCACCAGGGCGTAGTGGTGCCCGGCGATCTGGAAGGTCCGCACGCGGCCGCCCGCACCGTCCGCGCACCGCACCTCGGCCGTGCAGGGCCGGTCGGCCTCGACCCAGACCGTCGCCCGGTCGCCCCGGTCCCAGTCGACGTACCGCAGGAGCGGTCCCAATCGCAGTCCCGCTGCCATGCCCGGCCTCCTCCGTCGCCGCCGACGCCGACTCCGTCGGCCCGTCCGTACTTCTGTACGGTACGGGGCGACGGAGGGGTACGGAACCGGAGGCGCGCGGGTCAGCAGCCGTTCAGCACGGACTGCAGGGCGCTCTTCTCGGCCGAGTCGACGCTCAGGTTCCAGTGGTGCTTCACCTGCACCCACATGCGGGCGTACGTGCAGCGGTACGCGGTGCGCGGCGGCAGCCACTCGGCCGGGTCGAGGTCGCTCTTGGCCTGGTTGACGTCGTCCGTGACCGCGATGAGCTGCGGGCGGGTCAGGTCGTTGGCGAAGGCCTGGCGCTGCGAGGTCGTCCAGCCGTTGGCGCCGGACCGCCAGGCCTCGGCGAGGGCGACGACGTGGTCGATGTCGAGGTCCGATGCCGCGCGCCAGGTGACGCCGTCGTACTCGGAGTACCAACTCCCGCTGACCGCCGCGCAACCGGAGTCCTGGACGACGTTCACGCCGTCGCGCTTCAGGACCACCTCGCGGGTGTTGCAACTGCCCGACTGCGTGCTCCAGTGCGGGAACAGATCGCGGCTGTAGCCGCTGGAGGAACCTTCCGCCTTGACCGTGAGCTGCCCGAGGTACGTACGGGCGGTGGCGGCGCTGACCGGGGTCGGCGGGGCGGCCTGGGCTGCCGGGGCGGTGGCCAGGACGCCGGTGACGGCGAGGGCGGCGGAAGCGGTGAGCACGGCTGTGCGACGCGCGTAGACACCGGACATGGTGACTCCCTTGGGATGTGGGGGTGTTGGCCGGATCGCCCGCTCGGGCGGCTCGGTCATCGTGGAGGCGCCAGGTTGCCCCTGGGGATGCGCCGGGTTACAGAGTGGCGACATGTGCACGTCACATCAAGGGGTGTGCCCGGTTTCTGACGTCCCGGCACCTGGCTTGTCCGGCTTTAGGGTTGACGTGTGCTGCTGCCCGTCAACGCCACGTTCGCGGCCGTTCTCGCCGTCCTGCTCGCCGTCGCCGCCACCGTCGCGGCGCTCGCGCACCTCCGGGCGCCGCGCGAGATCGTCACCGCGGGGGTGCGGGCCGCGGTGCAGCTCGGCGCCGTGTCGCTGGTCATCGGATGGGTGGTGCGCTCGCTGCCGCTGCTGCTCGCCTTCCTGCTGCTGATGTACGCCGTCGCCGTACGCACCGCCGGCCGCCGCGTCACGCCCAACGGCACCTGGTGGTGGGCCGCCGTGCCCATCGCCGCCGGGGTCGTCCCGGTCGTCGGCGCGCTGGTGCTGACCGGGCTCGTCCCGCTCAAGGGCATCGCCCTGGTGCCGGTGGCCGGCATCCTCATCGGCGGGGCGCTCACCGCGACGGTGCTCGGCGGGCGGCGTGCGCTGGACGAGCTCGGGACGCGGCACGGCGAGGTGGAGGCGGGGCTCGCGCTCGGGCTGCCGGCACGGGACGCGCGGCTGGAGGTGGCCAGGGAGGCGGCGGCGGACGCGCTGCTGCCGGGGCTCGACCAGACCAGGACGGTGGGGCTGGTCACGCTGCCGGGGGCGTTCGTCGGGATGCTGCTGGGTGGGGCCTCCCCGCTGGAGGCCGGGGCGGTGCAGTTGTTCGTGCTGGTCGGGCTGATGGCCGTGCAGGGCGTCGCGGTGGCGGCGGTGCTGGAACTGGTCGCGCGGGGCAGGCTGCACCGGCGCGAGGGGCAGCCGCGCCGATCACGTACCCTGGACGGAGCAGAAGGGGAGTAGCTCTTCGCCGGACCGTCGACATACTGCTGGGCCTCGCGCCCGGCCGGCGCCCGGAGGCACGCTGTGACAGGCGGGCCAGCGAGACCTTCGGCAACAGCAGTGCCATGCCCCATTCATGGTGCCGCCGTGCCGAAGCGACCCCTGACACGTCTCTTCTCGGTGCGGCGGAGCCCGACCGATTGAGGAATCCATCCCGTGCTCAGCCTCACGATCATGGCGATCACCTTCGGCGTCGTCTTCCTCGCCGAACTTCCCGACAAGACCGCTCTCGCCGGCCTCGTGCTGGGCACCCGGTACCGGGCGTCGTACGTCTTCGCCGGTGTCGCCGCCGCCTTCGCCGTGCACGTGGTGCTCGCCGTGGCCGCCGGCAGCGTCCTGACCCTCCTCCCGCAACGGCTGGTGCAGGCCCTGGTCGGCGTGCTGTTCCTGGCGGGCGCGGCGGTGCTGCTGCTGAAGAAGGGCGACGAGGGCGAGGAGAACATCAAGGCCCCGGCCGACCAATCCTTCTGGAAGGTCTCCGGGGCGGGCTTCATGCTGATCCTGGTCGCGGAGTTCGGCGACCTGACGCAGATCATGACCGCGAACCTCGCCGCCCGCTACGACAACCCGCTCTCCGTCGGCCTCGGCGCCGTCCTCGCCCTGTGGGCGGTCGCCGGGATCGGCATCCTGGGCGGGCGGACGCTGATGAAGTACGTACCGCTGCGGCTGATCACCAGGGTCGCCGCCTGCCTGATGCTGGCACTGGCCGGCCTCAGCCTGTACGAGGCGCTGGCGCCCTAGGGCCTCTCGTTCGGATCTTGCTGGGCTGGCCAGCGGTCACGCCGTGACGTGGAGGCGGATCGTGCCGTCGGCGCCGTCCGCCTCCACGCGCACGTGCGTCAGATCCGGTACGTGTACGTCGGGGGCGAACGCGCCCGCGCGCGGGCCGACGCCCACGACCCGCATCCCGGCGGCGCGCCCCGCCCGGACACCCGCCTCCGAGTCCTCGAACACCACGCACTGCGCGGGGTCGAAGCCCAGCTCGGCCGCGCCCTTCAGGAACCCCTCCGGGTCGGGCTTGCTCGCGCCCACGCACTCCGCGGTGACCCGCACCCGAGGCATGGGCAGCCCGGCCGCGCCCATGCGGGCCCGGGCGAGCGGCGCGTCGGCGGAGGTGACGAGGGCGTGCGGAAGCGCGGCTATGGCGGCCATGAAGGCGGGCGCGCCGCCGACCGGCACGACGCCGTCCAGGTCGGCGGTCTCCTCGGCGAGCATCAGGCGGTTGTCGGCGTGGTTCTCCTCCATGGGGCGGTCCGGGAGGAGGAGGGCCATGGTGGCGTACCCCTGGCGGCCGTGGACGACCTTGAGCGCCTCTTCCGGATCGAGCCCGTGCCGGATCGCCCAGCGGCGCCAGCAGCGCTCCACCACGGCGTCCGAGTTGACGAGCGTGCCGTCCATGTCGAGGAGGAGGGCCCGGGCGGTCAGGACGGAAGGGGCGGCCGGCATCGGCGATCTCCACAGGGAGGGGGGGAAAGGGTACGAAGTGGCCCGCCCGCCGGTCAGGGTATACGGGCGGGACCACTTTGTTCCTCCACGATACAAAACCGTCCGGCCCAGCGCCAGTCCGCCCGCCCGGGCGCCAGTCCGCCCGCCCGGGCGCCGGTCCGCCCGCCCAGCGCCGGCCCCCCCCGCGTACCGCCCTGCTCGGCGTGCTCGCGCCAGGGCGCCGTTCAGCGGCCCGTCGTCTCCGACTCCAGCCACCGGCGGGTCTCCGGCCCGTACACGCCCCACCCGTCGCTCCACAGGTCGCGGGCCTCCTGGTACTGGCCCACGCCCCATTCGACGTCCTGGTTGTAGCGGCCGTTCATCGGCCCGTCGTACAGCCCCGCCTCCCGCAGGCGGTGCTGGAGCTCCGCGACCTCCGGCCCGCGGTCGCCGCGCCGCAGCGTCACCGGCTCGTCGTCCGTCGGCTCCGCACTCGGCACCCGGCTCCGGGTGGGCGACGCCGAGGACCCGGCCGCCGGACCGGTCGGGCCGCTGCCCGGGGACGGCGCCGCCGACTCCGTGGCACCCGGCACGGCAATGGCCAGGGACGCGGAGACGGTGGCCGGCGCGGAGGCGGACGGGGACGCCGATCGGGACGCGGACGCCGACGCGGACGCAGACGTGGACGCCGAGGCGGACGGGGACCCCGAAGGCGCCGACGGCACGGACGTCCGCGAGGGCCCCTCGGGTGCCCCGCTCGGCCACGCGGGCGCGCTCGGCGCCAGGTCGGGCAGTACCCGGTCCGCCTCGCCGTCCCCGCCGAACAGCCCGCCCGCGAAACCCGCCGCGCCCACCACCGCGACCACCGCCGCCACGGTGCCCACCACGGCGTACGGGCGGCGGGCACGGCTCCGGGACCGCGCCGCGGCCCGTAGCTGCGCCCTGGTCCCGGCGCGTGCGCCACGCGGGGAGCCCGCCTCCTCCAGCGGCACCAGCTCGGGCTCCAGCGGCACGTACAGCGGCATCGTGGACGGCGGCACGGCGGACGGCGACACGGCGGACGGCGCGTGAGGCGCGGGCGGCGCACCGCCCTCCTCCGCCTGAAGGTTCACGTACGGACGTATCCCCAGCGTTTCCTCCGTGGAGGCACATCTGCAGTCGCCGTCGCACTCAGGACAGAACTGTCCCGTCAATGTGGGCCCCTCCCCTTGAACTGCGAGCGATTATGCAGCCCGCCGGGGCACCCGGAGGACCACCCTCCGCGCCTCCCTCCCCGCTCGGCGGGCCGTATCGGGACGAAGCACCCAGGATGGGATGAGGAAACAAGGGGTACGCGTCCGACCCGCCGCCCGCCCGCGCGATGACGGCCCGCGAGACGACGAGGGAGACGAGGGAGAAGCCATGGCGCAGGAAGTGTCCACCCCGGCCACCAGCCCCGCGCCGGGCCAGGGACAGAACCGGCGTACCGTCCTGGTCGCCATCGGCGCCCTGTTGCTCGGCATGCTGCTGGCGGCGCTCGACCAGACCATCGTCTCCACCGCCCTGCCGACCATCGTCAGCGAACTCGGCGGCATGGAGCACCTGTCCTGGGTCGTCACCGCGTACATGCTCGCCTCGACCGCCGGCACCCCCCTGTGGGGCAAGCTCGGTGACCAGTACGGCCGCAAGAAGCTCTTCCAGACGGCCATCGTCATCTTCCTCATCGGTTCGGCGCTCTGCGGCGTCGCGCAGAACATGCCGCAGCTCATCGCCTTCCGCGCCGTGCAGGGCCTGGGCGGCGGCGGGCTCATGGTGCTGTCCATGGCGATCGTCGGCGACCTGGTCTCGCCGCGCGAGCGCGGCAAGTACCAGGGCCTCTTCGGGGCCGTGTTCGGCGCCACCAGCATCCTCGGACCGCTCCTGGGCGGCCTGTTCACCGAGCACCTCTCCTGGCGCTGGGTGTTCTACATCAACCTCCCCATCGGCGTCGTCGCGCTCTTCGTCATCGCCGGCGTGCTCCACATCCCGGTGCGCGCCACTCGCCACACCATCGACTACCTCGGCACCTTCCTCATCGCCTCCGTCGCCACCTGCCTCGTCCTCGTGGCGTCCCTCGGCGGCACCACCTGGGCCTGGGGCTCGGCACAGATCATCGGCCTCGCCGTCCTCGGCGCCGTCCTCCTCGTCTGGTTCGTGCGAGTCGAGCGGCGCGCCGCCGAGCCCGTCCTGCCGCTGAAGCTGTTCCGGATCCGCACCTTCACGCTCGTCTCGGTCATCAGCTTTGTCGTCGGTTTCGCGATGTTCGGCGCGATGACCTACCTGCCGACGTTCCTCCAGGTCGTACGGGGTGTCACCCCGACCATGTCCGGGGTGCACATGCTGCCGATGGTCCTCGGCATGCTGCTCACCTCCACCGGCTCCGGCCAGATCGTCAGCCGCACCGGCCGCTGGAAGGTCTTCCCCGTCCTCGGCACCGCCGTCACCGCCGTCGGGCTGGTCCTGCTGCACCGGATGAAGGTGTCCAGCTCCGACTGGGAGATGAGCCTGTACTTCTTCGTCTTCGGAGCCGGACTCGGCCTGGTCATGCAGGTCCTGGTGCTGGTGGTGCAGAACGCCGTCCCGTACGAGGACCTCGGCGTCGCCACCTCCGGCGCCACCTTCTTCCGCTCCATCGGCGCGTCCTTCGGCGTGGCCATCTTCGGCACCGTCTTCACCAACCGGCTCACCGGCAAACTCGCCGACGCCCTCGCCGGCCGCGAACTGCCGGCCGGTGCCGGACCGGACCAGCTCGCCGCCGACCCGCGCGCCATCGCCGAACTCCCGCCCGACCTGCGCCCCGGCGTGCTGAACGCGTACGCGACGTCCATCACCGACGTCTTCCTGTACGCCGCGCCCGTCGTCGCCGTCGCCTTCCTCGTCGCCTGGCTGCTGAAGGAGGACCGGCTGCGCGGCGCGGTCACCGCGCCCGACCCCAGCCAGACCGTCGCCTCCAACCCCGTCGAACGCTCCTCGTACGACGAGTGCGCCCGCGCGCTGTCGGTGCTCGGCTCCCGCGAGGGCCGCAAGGCGATCTACGAGAAGATCACCGCGCGCGCCGGGCTCGATCTGCTGCCCGCCGCCAGCTGGCTGCTGCTGCGCGTCCGCCGCCACGGCACGGTGGAGCCCGGGCTGCTCGCCGACGTAACCCCCGTGCCGATCCGGATCATCACCGAGGCCGCCCGGCAGCTGGAGGAGCGGCACCTGGTGCGCCGCGAGGGCCTCCAGCTGATGCTGACCGACCAGGGCGTGGACGTGGCGGTCCGGCTGGCGCACGCCCGGGAGGAGTCCCTCGCGGAGCTGCTCGGCGACTGGTGGGGACCGGAGCGGCCGACGGACCTGGTGCAGCTGGTCGAAGAGCTGACGGCCGAGCTGTGCGGCTCCACCCAGGAACGGCCGCGGGCCCCCGAACCCCGTCGCAACCACGCGCTCTAGCGGCCGGTCAGCTCCTTGCCGTACCAGACGTCCATGTACGGGCCCTCGCAGTACGCGGGGATCTCGCGGTACCCGCGGCGGGTGTACAGGGCGCGCGCCTCGACCAGGTCCAGGCGGGTGTTGAGCACCATGCGCCGGGCGCCCAGTTCGACGGCGGCCGATTCCAGGGCGTCCAAGAGGAGCGTGGCGCCACCGGTGCCGCGGAAGGCGGGGCGTATGAACACGCGGGTGAGCTCCGCCCGCTCGGCGTCCAGCATGAGCACCCCGCCGCAGGCCGCGGACTTGCCGTCCGCCCGGCCGACCAGGAACTGACCGGTCGGCGGGGTGAGTTGCTCCACACCGTCGCCGGTGAGCCCTTCGTCGACCTCCGCCGCCGTCGCCGGCCGGCGCCAGTAGCGGCTCGCGACCTCGTCGTAGTAGTCGCGGCGCAAGGCGGTGGCATCGGGGGTGTCGTAACGCTCGGGGCGGATGGTCCAGTTGGTGCTCGTCATGGTGCGTCTCTATCCGAGGGCCCGCCGTTTGGCCAACGTATTTGCGGCAACACGGCCGTCGAACAGACAGGAAGAGACCCCGACCCCTGGATCGAGGGAAGACAGTCATGTCCACTGTCCTGATCGTCGTCGCTCTGGTCGTCGTCTTCGCCGCCGTGGTCGCCGCCGTGCTGTACGCGGGACCCGGCAAAGCGGCCGGCCGGCGTGGACGAGGGCTGAAGCGGCGGTTCGGCCCCGAGTACGAGCGGACCGTCGCCCGGCACGACGGCGACACCAAGGCCGCCGAACGCGAACTCGCCGAGCGCGTCGAGCGCCACGGCGACCTGCGGCCGCGGCCGCTGTCGCGTGAGGCCCGCGAGCAGTACGTGGCCCTCTGGACGGGCCTGCAGGAGCAGTTCGTCGACGCGCCGCGCCAGGCCGTGGCCGAGGCGGACCGGCTGCTCGCCCGGCTGGCCGAGGACCGCGGTTTCCCGGCGGCCGCCGCGTACGAGGAGCAGGTCGCCGCGCTGTCCGTGCACCACGCCCACCATGTCGACGGCTACCGCCGCGTGCACCGCACCGCCCGCGCGGACGCGCACAGCACGCACATCGGCACCGAGGAACTGCGCGCCGCGATGGTCGACGCGCGGCGGCTCTTCGAGGAGCTCGTCACCGAGCACCCCGAGGACCACGCCCGTCACGCCCCGCGCCGCCAGGCGGGCCGCAGCCACCGGCTGCACGCGCCGTGGCCGAAGGGGAGTGGCGCCTGATGGCCCCGCAGAAGCCGACCGGGCCCGACATCCCCACCGAAGCCGGTGCCCCCCGCGGGGCCGACACTCCGGGCACCGCGCACACGGCCGGCGACCCGCCCGGCATCCGCGTGACCCCGGAGCCCACCGCGCCGCCCACCCCCGACACCCCGCACCGCTCCGGCACCTCCTACCGGGTCGGCACCCTGAACGAAGCCGCGGCCCGGGACGGTGCCGCCACGCCGCCCGCCGGTCCCACCGCCCCGCCCGCCGCGTCCGGCGCCCCGGCCGGAGCCGCCCCGCCCGCCGCGTCCGGCGCCCCGACCGGGACGGCCGCGCCCGTCGGAGCCGCCGCGCCCACCGGGACCGGCACGTCGCACGAGGCCGGTGCCCCGACCGGGGCGGGGGCCGCGCGGCGGGCGGGAGATGTCGCGGGCGTTTCCGCGCCACTGGTGCCGGACGAGGCGCGGGAGGAACTCGCCCGGCGCTTGCAGGAGGCGCTCGCCGGGTTCGTCGACGGGCCGCACCGGTCCGTGAAGGAGGCCGCCGCCGTACTGGACGCGGCCGCCGACCGGCTCACGGCCGCCCTGGCCGACCACCGCCGCGCCCTGCGCGCCGACTGGGAGAGCGACGGCGACGAGCAGCAGCCGGACACGGAGCGGTTGCGGGTCACGCTTCAGGCGTACCGCGCCATGGCGGAGCGCCTGCTGCGCGTATGACGGCCGCTCAGGCCGCCACGCGGGCCAGCAGTATCCCGTCGTAGCCCTTCCCGCCGACCGTCTGGAGCGCCGTCGCATCCAGCCGCGGGTCGCGCGCCACCAGGTCGAACAGCTCACGCGTCGCGATCACCGCCGGGTCCGTCGAGGACTCGTCGGTGATCGCTCCGCCGCGTACCACGTTGTCGACGACGATCAGGCTGCCCGGCCGGGTGAGCCGCAGCGCCCACTCCACGTACCGCGGGTTGTTCGGCTTGTCGGCGTCGATGAAAACCAGGTCGAACGGGCCCACGCCCTCCTCGGCCAGCTTCGGCAGCGTGTCCAGGGCCGCGCCCGTCCGCACCTCGGCCACCTTGTCCAGCCCGGCGCGTGCGAGGTTGGCGCGGGCGACGCCGGCGTGGTCCGGGTTGTACTCCAGTGAGACCAGCCTGCCGTCCTCCGGCAGCGCGCGGGCCAGCCACATGGTGCTGTAGCCACCGAGCGTGCCGATCTCCAGGATCGTGCGCGCGCCCTGCGTACGGGCCAGCAGATGCAGCAGTTTGCCTTGCGGCGGCGTCACGCCGATCGCCGGCAGGCCCGCCGCGTCGCTGTCGGCGAGCGCGGCGGCCAGTGCCTCGTCGGCGGGGGCCAGCATGTCGGTGAGGTAGTCGTCGACGGCGGTCCATCGTTCTTGGCTCATGGAGTCGAACGTATGTCACGGCACCATGCGTCGGTAGCTGTCCACGCCCGGTGAGGGACGCGCTGTGCGTGCGCACCACCGGGCCGACGGACAGCGGTGGGCGGGCTCGGGGGGCCTTCCGGGTGGCCGCTCGGGGTGGCCTTCCACGTGGGCGGCCGGTGGGCGGACGGGGCCGCTCAAGGGGTACGGGGGCCCAGGCCGACCTGGAGCTCCTTGATCCCGTTCAGCCAGGCCGCGCGCAGCCGCCGCGGTTCGCCGGCCAGGCGGAGGCCGGGCAGGCCGTCGGCGATGGCGTTGAAGATGAGGTCGATCTCCAGGACGGCGAGCGACTTGCCGAGGCAGAAGTGCGGGCCGCCGCCGCCGAAGCCGAGGTGGGGATTGGGGTCGCGGGTGATGTCGAAGCGTTCGGGGTGGTCGAAGACCTCCGGGTCGTTGTTGGCGGAGGAGTAGAAGATGCCGACCCGGTCGCCCGCCTTGATCTTCTGCCCGCCGAGCTCGACGTCCTGGGTGGCCGTGCGCTGGAAGGAGACGACGGGGGTGGCCCAGCGGACGATCTCCTCGGCCGCCGTGCGGGGGCGTTCCCGTTGGTAGAGGTCCCACTGCTCGGGGTGCGTGAGGAAGGCGTGCATGCCGTGGCTGATGGCGTTGCGGGTGGTCTCGTTGCCCGCCACCGCGAGCAGGATGACGAAGAAGCCGAACTCGTCACCGGCGAGGTTGCCCTCGTCCTCCGCGGCGACCAGCTGGGACACGATGTCCCTGGCCGGGCACTCCTTGCGGGCGGCGGCGAGGTCCATCGCGTACGAGACGATCTCCATGGCCGCCTCGGTGCCGGCCTCCTCGGTGATGGCGTACTCGGGATCGTCGTACCCCGCCATCTTGTTGGACCAGTCGAAGAGCTTGACGCGGTCGTCCTGCGGGACCCCGATGAGCTCGGCGATCGCCTGGAGCGGCAGCTCGACGGCGATGTTGGTGACGAAGTCGAACGAACCGTCGTCGCCCGCGTGCGCGATCGCCGTCTCCACGATGGAGCGGGCCCGGTCACGCAGGGCGTTCTCCAGGGACCGGATCGCGCGGGGCGTGAAGCCGCGCTGGACGATCTGGCGGACCCGGGTGTGCTCGGGCGGGTCCATATTGAGCATGATCAGCTTCTGGGCGTCGATCCGGTCGCGGCTGATCGTCTCGTTGAACCGGATGATCGCGGTGTTGGTGTTCGAGGAGAACAGCTCCGGGTGCGTGGAGACGTGCTTGACGTCGGCGTGCCGTGTCACGGCCCAGTACCCCTCGTCGTCGAACCCGGATATCCCGCGCGGCTGGGCGCACCACCAGACCGGCGAGGTCTGCCGCAGGGCGGCGAACTCGGGGAGCGGTACGCGGGCGTGGAGGACGTCGGGGTCGGTGAAGTCGAACCCTTCGGGCGGCGAGGGGAGATGGGGGCAGGTCATCGCGGTCTCCATGTCTGACGGCCCATCAGAAGTGTCCGCAACGTAGTAACGGGTTCCACAAGTGGCAAGGGGCGCGCGGGATTCCGTTGCCGCCGGGCGTGCGTGCACGACCCTTGCGTACCGGGGGTAAGTCTCAGCAGACTGGTCCGAGAACTAGAACGCGTACTAGTTCGGGGGCGGCAGGCTCCAGGGGGCGTCCCCGACCACACACAGCCCCCGCGCGGGCGCCGGGACGCCTCGCGGGCGTGCGAGGAGAGGACGAGCCCATGGCCGCGGAACCCGTCATCGTCGAAGCCGTACGCACCCCCATCGGAAAGCGCGGAGGCCGGCTCGCCAACCTCCACCCCGCCTACCTGCTGGGCGAGACCTACCGGGAACTCCTCGGCCGCACCGGCCTGCACGCCGACTGCGTCGAACAGATCGTCAGCGGTACGGTCACCCACGCCGGCGAACAGGCCATGAACCCCGCCCGCACCGCCTGGCTCGCGATGGGCCTGCCGTACGAGACCGCCGCCACCACCGTCGACTGCCAGTGCGGCTCCTCGCAGCAGGCCTCCCACATGGTCGCCAACATGATCGCGTGCGGTGTCATCGACGTCGGCATCAGCTGCGGAGTCGAGGCCATGTCGCGCGTACCGCTCGGCAGCGGTTCCAAGCACGGGCCCGGCAAACCCTTCCCCGACGAGTGGAACGTCGACCTGCCCAACCAGTTCGAGGCCGCCGAGCGCATCGCCCGCCACCGGGGCCTGACCCGGGAGCGGGTGGACGCCCTCGGGCTGCTGTCGCAGACGCGTGCCGCCACCGCGTGGGCGGAGGAACGCTTCAAGCGCGAGACGTTCGCCGTCCAGGTGCCCACCACGGAGGAGGAGCAGCGCGAGGGGCAAGGGATGTGGCGGCTCGTCGACCGGGACGAGGGGCTGCGCGACACCAGCGCGGAGGCGCTCGCCCGGCTCAAGCCCATCATGCCGACCGCCGTCCACACCGCCGGCAACTCCTCGCAGATCTCCGACGGCGCAGCCGCCCTCATGTGGGCGTCCAAGCGCATGGCACGTGCCCTGAAGCTCAAGCCCCGCGCCCGCGTCGTCGCCCAGGCGCTCGTCGGCGCCGACCCGCACTTCCACCTCGACGGGCCCGTCGACGCCACCCGCGCGGTCCTCGGCAAGGCGGGGATGTCGCTCAAGGACATCGATCTCGTCGAGATCAACGAGGCCTTCGCCTCGGTGGTGCTCAGCTGGGCGCAGGTCTTCGACCAGGACCTGGAGAAGGTCAACGTCAACGGCGGCGCGATCGCGCTCGGCCACCCGGTGGGCGCCACGGGCGCACGGCTCATCACCACCGCGCTGCACGAACTGGAACGCGCCGACAAGGAGTTCGCGCTCGTCACGATGTGCGCGGGCGGCGGGCTGGCGACCGGCACGATCATCCAGCGGCTCTGACGGGGAAACGGGAAGGCCCCGGTGAACGTCGTTCACCGGGGCCTTGCGTCGTCATGCGGGACGGCTCAGTACCAGCCGTTGGCCTGCCAGAAGGTCCACGCGCCGCACGGGCTGCCGTAGCGGTCGTTCATGTAGTCCAGGCCCCACTCGATCTGCGTGGCCGGGTTGGTCTTCCAGTCCGAACCGGCCGACGACATCTTCGAGGCCGGCAGGGCCTGCACCAGGCCGTAGGCGCCGGACGAGGCGTTCGTGGCGGTCGGGTTCCAGCCGGACTCGTGCTCCACGATCTTGTCGAAGCACTGGTACTGACCCGCCGGGACCATCTTCTTCGCGATGTCCTGCGCGGAGGCGGCCGATGCCGGGGCGGTGGTGCCCAGCACGGCACCGGTGGCACCCAGCAGCACGGCGGCGCCGGCGGCGACGGACTTGGGACGGGCGGAGAAACGGCTGACGAGCGAGCGGAACACGTATGCGACCTAACGTCGGGGACATGGGGAGTCGCACAGGCATGCCGGAACCACGCCAGGGGCGGGGAAAGGTGGCTGCCAGGGGCGCTGCGATGCGAGCGGCGCCCGGCGACATCACCAGAGAAACAGGGCGGTGCGGCCGCCGCAAGGACCCCTGTTACTAGGCGGAACCGGACTCGGGGCGCAAGGACTCCCCGTACCCCGGCGCGATCAGTGCAGGTCGCCACGGGGAGGAGCAGGCCGGACGGATGTCCGTTTCAGCCCACTATCTCCCCTCGTATGTGACCTACGTCCTGTGGGGCGCCTCACCCTCACAGCGCCCTTTCAGGCCCTCTCGGCGCCTTCGAATGTGACCTGCGCCTCGAAGGCAGCCCGGCGAGTCGCCCGGCGCAGCGCCTTCAGGACCGTCGATCCGATGGTCATCATCAGCACGACCGTGAGCACCGCCCGCCCCAGGTCCCAGCCGAGCGACGTCGCCGCGCAGTACGCCACGAACCGGACCAGGTTCTCGTGCACTGGATCGCCCGCGTGGAACGAGATCCCGCTGCCCATGCCCTGCAGGGTGACCCACCCCTGGAGGTTCATGACGGTCCCGTACGCGAACGCCGCCACCGCCCCGTACAGCGCCAGCATCAGCAGCTCGCCCCGGCCCCGCAGCCCTACCGGGCCCGGCAGCAGCCCGGCGCCCATCGTGAACCACCCCATCGACAGCATCTGGAACGGCATCCACGGCCCCACCCCGCCGGTCAGCAGCGCCGACGCGAACATCGTCACCGCACCCAGCACGAAACCGAACCCCGGGCCGAGGACCCGGCCGCTCAGCACCATCAGGAAGAACATCGGCTCCAGCCCCGCCGTGCCGGCACCCAGCGGGCGCAGCGCCGCCCCGACCGCCGCCAGCACGCCCAGCATCGCCACCGCCTTGGCGTCCATACCGCAGTCGGCGATCGTCGCGACCACCACCGCCACCAGCAGCGGCAGCAGCAGGGCCAGCAGCCACGGCGCGTCCTGGGAGCGTCCCGCCAGCACCGACGCGCCGTCCGCGAGGAGCGGCCAGCCGAAGGCGACGACCCCGATGGCGCTGATCAGTACGAGGGCGGCGACCGAGCGGGGCCCGAGGCGTACCGGGTGGGACCGGGTGCTCACAGGGCCGCCTCCACCTGGGAGACGGTCAGCCACGGCTGCGGGGCCAGGATCTTCGTCACCTGCGGGGCGAAGGCGGGGGAGGAGACGACCACCTCGTGGGTCGGGCCGTCCGCGACGACCTCCCCCTCGGCCAGGACGACCACCCGGTGCGCCAGCTCGGCGGCCAGCTCCACGTCGTGCGTCGCCATCACGATGGCGTGCCCGTCGGCGGCCAGGCCCTTCAGGACGCCGACCAGCCGGGCCTTCGCCGCGTAGTCCAGGCCCCGGGTCGGCTCGTCGAGCAGCAGCAGCGGAGGCCGGGCGGTCAGCACGACCGCCAGGGCCAGGGCGAGCCGCTGCCCCTCGGACAGGTCCCTGGGATGGGTGTCGTCCCCCACGCCCGGCACCAGCTCCGAGACCAGCGCCCGACAGGCCCCCGGGTCGGCGCCCGCGTCGGCGTCGGCGGCCGCGCACTCGGCGGCCACGGTGTCGGCGTACAGCAGATCGCGCGGCTCCTGCGGGACCAGCCCGACGTGCCGGATCAGCTCACGCGGCGGTGTACGGTGCGGCACCCGGCCGCCCACGAGGACACTGCCCGCCGCCGGCTCGACCATCCCGACCAGCGTCCCCAGCAGGGTCGACTTACCGGCACCGTTGCGGCCCATGAGCGCCACGGTCTCTCCGGCGCGCACCTCGAACCCCACGCCCCGCAGCGCCTCGACCCTGCCACGCCGCACGGCGACGGACCGGGCCTCGGCGACGGGACGCCCGGCGTCCTCGGCGGGGGCGGCGGCCTCACCGCGCACCAGGCGGCTCAGCACCGCCCGCACACCGGACGGGGCGACCGGGGCGGCGCGCCCGGCGGCCGGAGCCCCGCCGGAGCGGCCGGGGGCGGGCGCGAGGCCCGCCAGCCGCTCCCGCAGACCGCCCGCACGGCGCCGCGCGTCGCGGACCGACAGCGGAAGCGGGTCCCAGCCCGCCAGGCGGCCGAGGGCGACCACCGGCGGGTGGACGGGGGACACCGCCATGACGTCGGCGGGGGGCCCGAGGACCACCGGGGCACCGGGAGCGGAGAGCAGCGCGACCCGGTCGGCGTACTGGACCACCCGCTCCAGGCGGTGCTCGGCCATCAGGACCGTGGTGCCGAGGTCGTGGACCAGGCGCTGGAGGACCGCGAGGACCTCCTCCGCCGCCGCCGGGTCCAGCGCCGACGTCGGCTCGTCCAGCACCAGCACCTTCGGGTGCGGGGTCAGCACGGACCCGATCGCCACCCGCTGCTGCTGGCCGCCCGACAGCGTGGCGATCGGCCGGTCCCGCAAGGGCGCGAGGCCCAGCAGGTCCAGCGTCTCCTCCACCCGCCGCCGCATCACCGCGGGGGCGAGGCCCAGTGACTCCATCCCGTACGCCAGCTCGTCCTCCACCGTGTCGGTGACGAAGTGCGCGAGCGGGTCCTGGCCCACCGTGCCGACGACGTCCGCCAGCTCACGCGGCTTGTGGGTACGGGTGTCGCGGCCGTCGACGGTGACCCGGCCGCGCAGGGTGCCGCCCGTGAAATGCGGGACCAGGCCCGACACCGCGTTCAGCAGGGTCGACTTGCCCACCCCGGACGGCCCCACCAGCAGCACCAACTCACCCTCCGGGACGGTCAGGTCGACGCCCTCCAGCGTGGGCGCGCCTGCGTCGGCGTACGTCACCGTCACGTTCTCGAACCGGATCACACGGACTCCTTCGGCAGTGGGGCCACGAACGCGGGCAGCAGGCCCACCAGAACGGAGAGCGCCGGCCACACCGGCAGCTCGGGCGCGGCGAGCGGGACGACACCCGGGTGCAGCGCCGCCGCGTCGGAGGCGACCAGCATCGCCGCGACCGCCGCCCCGGAACCCGCCACCAGCCAGGCCCGCGCACCCCACCGGTCGGGCCGGTAGCGGGTGCGTACCGAACGGCGGCCGCCCAGCCGCAGCCCCGCCAGCACCATGACCGTCCCCGTCCCGACGAACGGCAGGGCGTACGAGCCGCCGGAAGCCGCCAGCAGCCCGTACGCGCCGACGCACACCCCGAGCAGCCCGCCCAGCGTCAGGACCGTCGTGGCGTGCCGCACCGCGCGCGGCACCGGTGCCGTCCGCCCGTACCCCCGCGCGTCCATCGACGCGGCGACCGCCACCGACCGCTCCAACGCGCCCTCCAGCACCGGCAGGCCCACCTGGAGCACCGCCTTCACCCCGCCCGTCGGCCGCCCGCGCAGCCGCCGCGCGGTCCGCAGCCGCACCACATCGGCGACCATGTTCGGCGCGAAGGTCATCGCGACGACCACGGCGACCCCGACCTCGTACAGCGCGCCCGGCAGCGACTTCAGCAGCCGCGCCGGGTTCGCGAGCGCGTTGGCGGCACCCACGCAGATCAGCAGCGTGGCCAGCCTCGCCCCGTCGTACAGCGCGAACACCAGTTGCTCGGCCGTCACCCGGCCGCCGATCCGCACGCCCTGCGCCCAGTCGGGCAGCGGCACCTCGGGGAGCGTGAGCAGCAGGTGCGTACCGGGGATGGGCGAACCGAGGAGCACCGAGAACACCAGCCGGATCACCAGCACCGCCAGCCCCAGCTTCACGAACGCCCCATATGACCGGGCCCACGGCGCGTCGGTGCGGCGGGCCGCCACCACGTACCCGGCCACGCCGACCAGCAGACCCAGCAGAAGCGGGTTGGTCGTGCGCGACGCCGCGGCGGCCAGGCCGAGGGCCCACAGCCACCAGGCGCCCGCGTGCAGGGCGTTGGAGCGGTTCGCCTCAGGCGCGCGGAGGTTCATCGGCGACGGCGGCGGACCTGCCACACGGCGGCCGCACCCAGGACGGCGATGGCGGCCAGAGCGGCGACGAGACCGACGGACGGGCCGGGTTCGAGGTCCATGACGGGGTACGGAGCGGACGGCGACCCGGCCGGGCTCGGCCCGTCGGGCGCGGAGGACACCTGCTCCCCGCACCCCGTCCTCGGATAGCCCTCGATCGCGCACAGCAGCGCCTGGCTGTTGTACCGCAGCGGCTTCGCGACCGCCGCCGCCGCCTCCGCGCTCGTCGCGTCGGCACGCACCCGCGCGCACGCCACGCGCGGCGCGGGCGGCTGCCCGGAGCCCTCGGGCGCGTCCGCCGCCGTCCCGAAGTCGATGACGACACCGACCCGCTTGGTGCCGTCCTCCGCGGGGGCCGTCCCGCAGATATCGGCGAAGTCGGGCGCAGGGCGCGGCCGCGCGGCGTCCTGCGAGTCGGTGCTCACAGCGAACCGGAAGCCGTTGACGTCACCGTCGGCGGGCCGGGCGGTGGTCGGGCCCCGCGTGGCGTACGTCCAGCCCTCGCCACCGCTCTCCCAGAACGACCAGTAGCGGTAGCCGGCCGCCTGCGCGGGCACGGCGAGGCCGAGCAGCACGGCACAGGCCGCGAGCAGCGGGATGAGGATCCGGGCGCGCATCACCGCTGCCGGCTCCGCTTGCGGCCGCTGAGCAGGAAACCGATGCCCAGGCCGGCGACCAGGAAGACGGCCACGGCCAGCCAGACGTTGAAGCCCGGCTCCTCTTCGGTCTCCCGCTGTTCCGGCTTCTCCTCCAGGGGCACCGACGCGGGCGCCGGACCGGTCGCGTTCAGCTGCCGTACGAGGTCCACGCCGCCGAAGTCGCGGACGTCGGCGCCCACGGTGTGCGCGGCGAGGATCAGCTGGGCCCAGGCGGCGGGGCCGTTCTGCTCGGCCCAGGCGGCGGAGTTCTTCTTCAGCCACTCCAGGGCACCGGCCGCCTTGTCGCCGTGCCCGGCCGCGCCGAGGGCGATGACCGCGTCGGCCGTGTTGCCGAAGTCCGGCTGGGGCGCGGTGGTGACGGCGCCCGGCATCGGCGGCAGGTCGAGGTGGCCGGTCCTGGCGAGCGCGCGCGCCAGGTAGGCGGCGCCATTGCGGGCGGCCCGCTCGGCGGTCGGCGTGGCGGCCGGCTTGGCGGGGGTCTCGCAGGTGGGCGGCTGGGAGGGCTTGGCCCCGCGCGTCTGGAGGTCCTTGCCGAGCCCGGCGAGCACGGCGGCGGCGGTGGCGTCGCCGTTCGGGACGAGCGCGCCGGTCCCGGGGTCGGGCTGGTAGGCGAAGGCGCCGGCGCCCTCCTTGGCGTCACAGGGGATGGCGAAGCCGAGCAGCGCGTCGTACGGGGTCTTCCCGCCGCTGGACGTGATGTCGCCGGGCCGGTGGCCGGTCGCGGCGAGCGCGCTGACGACGATCGACGTCGAGTTGGCGTCGCTGGGCGCACCGGGGTTGTAGCCCCAGCCGCCGTCCTTGTTCTGCACGCCCTTCAGCCACGCGGCGCCCGCGTCCATGGCCTTGCTGACCGGGTCGGTGCCGGGCTCGGCCGCCTCCGGCTTGTCGACCCCGGACAGGGCCTGGACGGCGACGGCGGTCGCGTTGGTGTCCAGCAGCGTCTTGGGGTCGCAGGTCCTGGCCGGGGCCGGGCGGTAGGAGGCGAAGCCGCCGCTGTCGCACTGCTGCTTCAGCAGCCAGTCCACGGATGTGCGGTTCGGCTCCACCCCGGCCACCTGCTGGGCCATGAACGCGAGGGACTGCCGCCACACCCCGTCGTACGTGGGGTCCTTCGTGCCGTACAGGCCGGCCGGGATCGACGGGGGCGCGGGGGAGGGGGCCGGCGATGGCGCCGCGTGGGCGGCCGGGGAACCGCCGGACAGCAGGACGGCGGCCGCGGCGAGCGCGGCGGCGCCGTGGCGGACGCGGCGGACGCGAACGGTGGTCATGGCTTCGGTGGCCTCTCCTGCGGGAACCGGGCACCGGCACACGAAAGGCACCAGGCTCCGGCTCCGTATTCCTCGACGGTGCCGGTCACCGGGCGGTAGGTCCCGATGACACGAGCCGAACACGTGCGCGTACGGGGCGATCCGGCTCACCACCGTCTCGGGGACGGCGGCTCACGGTTGCGGGTCAGCGCCGGATTTGCACCGGCTTCCCCCCGTACGGGCATGATGACGACCCGCTCACTCTACCGGCGGGTCAGGACGGCTCACACGGCGACGTACGTCACGGGGTCGCTGCCCGGGACCGGCTCGGCGCGGCCCAGTTTCACCAGGCGCCGCAGGTGCGCCTCCGCCTCCGAGACGGCGATGGTGCGCGAGCCGTGGGGGATCCGGGCCCAGGGGCGGTTCCACTCGATGCGCTCGGCGAGCTGCCAGGGGGTGAGCGGGGTGGCGAGGAGGCCGAGCAGGCCGGTGAGCCGCTCCTCGTGGTGGGCGAGCAGCTCCGCCACCCGCCCGGCGGCGCCGGTGAAGGCGTGCTGGTGGGCGGGGAGGACCTCGGCGACGCCGAGGCGGGCGATCCGCTCCAGCGAGTCCAGGTAGTCACCCAGGGGATCGGTGACCGCGTCGTCCTCGGGGTCCTCGTACAGCCCGATGTGCGGACTGATGCCGGGCAGCAGGTGGTCGCCGGAGAACAGCCGCCCCCGGCCGGGCAGGCGCGCGGGGTGCTCCTCCTCCAGGTGCAGGCAGACGTGCCCGGGGGTGTGGCCGGGCGTCCAGACCGCGCGCAGCCGGCGCCCCGGGAGGTCGAGCAGCTCGCCGGGCGCGATCTCCCGGTCGGGCAGGACGGGCCGCGGCAGGGGGAGGTCACGGGTGCGGGTGGCGGCCCGCAGGGGGGCGGTGTGCTGGTCGGGCGCGCCGGAGGCGGTGAGCTTGGCCAGCAGGTAGTCCGGCCAGGCGCCCGGCTCGGCCTCGCGGGTGCGGCGTACGACGGCGATGTCGGCGGCGTGCATGGCGATCCAGGCGCCGGACGCCTCGCGGACGCGTCCGGACAGGCCGTGGTGGTCGGGGTGGTGGTGGGTGACGAGCACGCCGTGGATGTCGCGCACGGAGGTGCCGAGCGCGGTGAGCCCGTCGCGGAGCTCGGTCCATGAGCCGGGGTCGTCCCAGCCGGTGTCGACGAGGACGGGGCCCCGGTCGGTGTCGACGACATGGACGAGGGTGTGGCCGAGGGGGTTGTCCGGGATGGTGACGGCGATGCCCGAAACGCCTCCGCCGTGGTCGTACACCTGCGGTCCTGGTGGCATGCGACCTCATCTCCCCACGGCGGTACGGCCATTGCCCACTATAACGAGAACTGGTATCAGTTCTGACACACTGTCAGAAATTGCGGGAGGCGGGCCATGACCGAGCTGGTCGAGCACGGGAAGCTGTTCATCGGCGGGGAGTTGGCCGATCCCCTCGGCAATGACGTCATCGAGGTGGTCTCACCACACACCGAGCAGGTCATCGGCCGGGTGCCGCACGCCTCCGAGGCCGATGTCGACCGCGCGGTCGCGGCGGCGCGCCGGGCCTTCGACGAGGGGCCCTGGCCGCGCATGCCGCTGGACGAGCGGATCGCCGTCGTCACCCGGATCAAGGACGCGATCGCCGTACGGCACGAGGAGATCGCCCGGACGGTCAGCGCGCAGAACGGCTCCCCGTACTCGTGGAGCGTCCTGGCGCAGGCGCTCGGCGCGATGATGGTGTGGGACGCGGCCATCACGGTCGCGCGCGACCACCCGTACGAGGTGGAGCGGGCCGGCGTCCTGGGCCCGATCCTGGTGCGGCGCGAGCCGGTCGGGGTGGTCGCGGCGGTGGTGCCGTGGAACGTCCCGCAGTTCACGGCCGCCGCGAAGCTGGGCCCGGCGCTGCTCGCCGGGTGCCCGGTGGTGCTCAAGCCGTCGCCGGAGACGCCCCTCGACGCGTACATCCTGGCCGAGATCGTGGCGGAGGCCGGGCTGCCCGAGGGAGTGCTGTCGATCCTGCCCGCCGACCGCGAGGTCAGCGAGTACCTGGTCGGCCACCCCGGTGTCGACAAGGTCTCCTTCACCGGGTCCGTCGGGGCCGGCAAGCGCGTCATGGAGGTCGCCTCGCGCAACCTCACGCGCGTCACCCTGGAACTGGGCGGCAAGTCCGCGGCCGTCGTCCTGCCGGACGCCGATCTGGAGGCGGCCGTCGCCGGGATCGTCCCGGCCGCCTGGATGAACAACGGCCAGGCGTGCGTGGCCCAGACCCGGATCCTCGCCCCGCGCGCCCGGTACGACGAGTTCGCCGAGGCCCTCGCGGCGGCGGCCGGCGCCCTGGTGGTCGGCGACCCGCTCGACCCGGCCACCCAGGTCGGCCCGCTGGTGGCCCGGCGCCAGCGGCAGCGGTCCCTCGACTACATCCGCGTCGGCCAGGAGGAGGGCGCCAAGGTCCTCGCGGGGGGCGGCCGCCCGGCCGGCCTGGAGCGCGGCTGGTACGTGGAGCCGACCCTCCTCGGCGACGTCGACAACCGGATGCGCGTCGCCCGCGAGGAGATCTTCGGCCCCGTCATCTGCCTCCTGCCGTACGAGGACGAGGCCGAGGCCCTGAAGATCGCCAACGACTCGGAGTACGGCCTCAGCGGCAGCGTGTGGACCGCCGACGCCGAACGCGGCATCGACTTCGCCCGCCGGGTCCGCACCGGCACCTTCAACGTCAACACCTTCAGCCTCGACATGCTGGGCCCGTTCGGCGGCTACAAGAACTCGGGCCTCGGCCGGGAGTTCGGGCCCGAGGGGTACGACGCCTACCTGGAGTACAAGATGATCCACCTCCCGGCCACGTACACAGCAGCCGCTGACGCGGCGGGCCAGGTGTCGTGATGGGCGACCGCTGGCACGTGGAGGTCGACCGGGGCGTGTGCATCGGCTCCGGCATGTGCGTGAACCACGCCCCGGACGGCTTCGCCCTGGACACCGCCCGCCAGTCGCGGCCACGGACCACCGAGACGGCCGCCGACGAGCGGATCCTCGCGGCGGCGGAGGAGTGCCCGGTGGAGGCGATCACGATCACCCTGGTGGACGGCGGCGAGCCGGTCTTCCCCCCTGACGAAGAGTGAGAATGCCGCGAAGGAACGGCGCGCGGCACCCGTCGTTGCACGGGCCGCTCCCTGCCCCCGTGCGAAACTCGTTCCTTGATCACGGGGGCACGGGGCCCGCGTGCACGCAGGATCGGGAGTTTCATGCGCAAGGTGATGGGGGTCCTCCCTGCTCGAGCGAGGTCGAGAGCTTGGGGGAGGGCGGCCGCGGCCGCCGGTGTGCTGCTGCTGGTCGCGGGATGCGGCGGCGGTGGTTCCGACAAGGAAACGGGTGCCGCCGCGCCCTCGTCCGGCTCCTCGGCCCCGGCCGGTGCGGGCGCACAGGCGGAGGGCGCCAGCCTGGACGCGGCGGCGGTGACCAAGGAGATCGGGGACGCGGCGACGGCGGCGGGCTTCACCAAGAAGGCCTCGGACGGTGTCCCGCCGGCTCTCAAGTCCTGCATGGTCGACTGGGCCGTCGACGGCGAGAAGGCCACCGACTCGAAGAAGTCCTACGACGACACGGTCGCGGCCCTCGCCAAGAACGGCTGGAAGGAGTCGCGGAGCTTCGACCAGAAGGGCTCCGTCATCAAGTCGCTGGACAAGAGCGGCTGGACGCTGAAGGCCAGCCACCACGGCCAGGGCGGTTACATCACCGTCATGTTCATCGCCACGGACAGCAGCCCGGCGTGCGAGAAGCTCTTCCAGGAGGACCTGGAGAAGAGCAAGACCACCCAGTAGAGGGCCGCCGCGGCAGGTCAGGCCGGTCCCGCGCCGCCGGGGCCGGTCCCTGCCCCCGTTCCGGCACCGGAGGTGCCCGGGGCCGTCAGGTCGATCAGGCGGCACACCGTCTCGATGTCGATCTTCACCTGGGCGATGGACGCCCGGCCCGACAGCCAGGTGATCAGCGCCGAGTGCCAGGTGTGCTCGATCACCCGCACCGCGGACAACTGCTGCGGCGTCGGGTGCTCCAGCCCCATGGCGTCCAGGATGATCGCCGTCGTCTGCCGCGAAACGGTGTCCACCTCCGGGCTCACACTGCGGTCAGCGAACGTCAGCGCCCGCACCATCGCGTCGGCGAGGTGCGGCTCGCGCTGGAGGGCCCGGAAGGCGCGCATCAGCGTCTCGGCGACCCGCTCCGAGGCGGACTCCCCGGCCGGCGGTCGCTTGCGCAGCGTCGTGTGCATGTGGTCCAGCTGGTCCTGCATGGTCGCGACCAGCAGGTGGATCTTGGACGGGAAGTACCGGTACAGCGTGCCCAGCGCGACCCCGGCGGCCTCGGCGACCTCCCGCATCTGGACGGCGTCGAAGCCTCCCCGGCCGGCCAGCTGCGCGCTCGCGTGGAGGATCCGGCGACGGCGCGCCTCCTGGCGCTCGGTGAGCGGCGGCGACGCCGGTCTGACTTCCGCTGTCATGTGTCCCGTTCCGTTGTTCCGTTCCATGGCGTGCAGGCCTGTGTACGGGCCGGTACCGCCGGGCTCCCGCCGTGGCGTGAATCACCTGATCCGGCCCTTACAGTGGCGCTACCTGCCGGTAGATTCGAAGCTCCTCGAACGATCAAGTCTGAAACTTGTTCTAGATTAGCGCGACCGGTTACGCTCCGGCGAAACGCAAGGCAGAAGGGGGCCGCGAGTGACCGCTGAGGCCATAGAGGCAGGCCCCCGCGGCGGTGTCACCGGGGACGACCACCTCCCGTTGCGCATCGCGCTCCTCACCTACAAAGGAAACCCGTTCTGCGGCGGACAGGGCGTCTACGTCCGCCACCTGTCGCGCGAACTGGCCCGCCTCGGGCACAGCGTCGAGGTGATCGGCTCCCAGCCCTATCCCGTACTCGACGACGGCGTCCCCCTCACCGAGCTCGCCAGCCTCGACCTCTACCGGCAGCCCGACCCCTTCCGCACGCCGAAGCGCGACGAGTACCGCGACTGGATCGACGCCCTCGAAGTCGCCACCATGTGGACCGGCGGCTTCCCCGAACCGCTCACCTTCTCGCTGCGCGCCCGCCGCCACCTGGCCGCCCGCCGCGGCGACTTCGACGTCGTCCACGACAACCAGACCCTCGGCTACGGCCTCCTCGGCGACCTCGGCGCCCCGCTCGTCACCACCATCCACCACCCGATCACCGTGGACCGGCAACTGGAGCTCGACGCCGCCGCCGACTGGAAGCGCCGCGCCTCCGTCCGCCGCTGGTACGCCTTCACGCGCATGCAGAAGCGCGTCGCCCGCCGCCTCCCCTCCGTGCTCACCGTCTCCGGAACCTCCCGCGACGAGATCGTCGAGCACCTCGGGGTACGCCAGGACCGCATCCGCGTCGTCCACATCGGCGCCGACACCGACCTGTGGTCCCCCGACCCGGCCGTCCCGGAGGTCCCCGGCCGGATCGTCACCACCTCCAGCGCCGACGTCCCGCTCAAGGGCCTGGTCCACCTCGTCGAGGCCCTCGCCAAGCTCCGCACCGAAAACCCGGACGCCCACCTCGTCGTCGTCGGCAGGCGCGCCGAGGACGGCCCGGTCGCGCAGGCCATCGAGCGGTACGGGCTCCACGGCGCCGTCCGGTTCGTCAAGGGCGTCACCGACGCCGAGCTGGTGGACCTCTACCGGGGCGCCCAAGTGGCGTGCGTGCCCTCGCTGTACGAGGGGTTCTCGCTGCCCGCCGCCGAGGCGATGGCCACCGGGACGCCCCTGGTCGCCACCACGGGCGGCGCCATCCCGGAGGTCGCCGGCACCGACGGCGAGACCTGCCTGGCCGTCCCGCCCGGCGACGCGGGCGCCCTCGCGGCGGCCCTCGGCCGACTGCTCGGCGACGACGGCGCCGAACTGCGCGGCCGGCTCGGCGCGGCGGGCCGCGCCCGGGTCCTCGACAGGTTCACCTGGGCCCGCGCGGCCCAGGGCACGGCGGAGCTGTACCGCGAGGCGATCGCCGCGCGCGGAGCCCGCCGATGACCTCGCAGTCCCCCCCGTACACCTTCCCCCCTCTTCCGTGAAAGCAGGCCGTCCCCGTGCTGACCGTCGATTTCACCCGCTTCCCGCTCGCCCCCGGCGACCGCGTGCTCGACCTGGGCTGCGGCGCGGGACGGCACGCGTTCGAGTGCTACCGGCGCGGAGCCCAGGTGGTCGCCCTCGACCAGAACGGCGAGGAGATCCGCGAGGTCGCCAAGTGGTTCGCCGCCATGAAGGAGGCCGGTGAGGCGCCCGCCGGGGCGAGTGCCACCGCGATGGAGGGCGACGCCCTCAACCTGCCCTTCCCCGACGAGTCGTTCGACGTCGTGATCATCTCCGAGGTCATGGAGCACATCCCGGACGACAAGGGCGTGCTCGCCGAGATGGTGCGCGTCCTCAAGCCCGGCGGCCGCATCGCCGTCACCGTCCCCCGCTACGGCCCCGAGAAGGTCTGCTGGACGCTCTCCGACGCCTACCACGAGGTCGAGGGCGGCCACATCCGCATCTACAAGGCCGACGAACTGCTCGCCAAGATCCGCGAGGCCGGGCTGAAGCCGTACGGCACCCACCACGCGCACGCGCTGCACTCGCCGTACTGGTGGCTGAAGTGCGCGTTCGGCGTCGACAACGACAAGGCGCTGCCGGTGCGCGCGTACCACAAGCTGCTGGTCTGGGACATCATGAAGAAGCCCCTGGCCACCCGCCTCGCCGAGCGGGCCCTCAACCCCATCATGGGCAAGAGCTTCGTGGCGTACGCGACCAAGCCCCACCTGCCCAAGGGCGAGGCCGAGACCGCGTGACGAGCCCCGAGAGGACCGAGCACCTCGTCCTGCCCGGCGTCCTCACCGCCGAGCAGGCCGCCGAGACCGTCGCGGGCATCCTCGCCGCCCAGCGCGAGGACGGAGCCATTCCCTGGTTCCGCGGCCACCACCTCGACCCGTGGGACCACACCGAGGCCGCCATGGCCCTGGACACCGCCGGCGAGCACGAAGCCGCCGCCCGCGCCTACGAGTGGCTCGCCCGCCACCAGAACGAGGACGGCTCCTGGTACGCCGCCTACCACGACGGCGACCACACCCAGGTCACCGACCACGGCCGGGAGACCAACTTCTGCGCCTACATAGCGGTCGGCGTCTGGCACCACTACCTCGCCACGGGCGACGACACCTTCCTCGACCGGATGTGGCCCGTCGTGTACGCGGCCGTCGAGTTCGTACTGCGGCTCCAGCAGCCCGGCGGCCAGATCGGCTGGAAGCGCGAGCCGGACGGCACGCCCGTCAC
Source organism: Streptomyces sp. NPDC000229 (assembly GCF_040300825.1). Classification (NCBI taxonomy): domain Bacteria; kingdom Bacillati; phylum Actinomycetota; class Actinomycetes; order Kitasatosporales; family Streptomycetaceae; genus Streptomyces; species Streptomyces sp. NPDC000229. The sequence goes on along the minus strand of NZ_JBEPEL010000076.1, from coordinate 1,436 downwards.
GGACGCGCTGCTCACCGGCTCCTCCTCCATCCACCAGGCGCTGCGCTGCGCGCTGGCCGTCGCCGAGGAACGCGAGGAGCCCCAGCCCGACTGGGAGCTGGCCGTCGGCGCGCTCGCCCACGCCATCCGCCACCACCCGGAGCGGTTCCTCGACAAGAACCGCTACTCGATGGACTGGTACTACCCCGTCCTCGGCGGCGCCGTCACCGGCGCGGCGGCCAAGGAGCGCATCGAGAGCGCCTGGGACGACTTCGTGGTCCCCGGCCTCGGCGTACGCTGCGTCCTGCCCAACCCCTGGGTCACCGGCGGCGAGAGCTGCGAACTGGCCCTGACGCTCTGGGCGATGGGCGAGTCCGACCGCGCGCTGGAGATCCTCCAGTCCATCGGGCACCTGCGCGGACCGGGCGGGATGTACTGGACGGGCTACGTCTTCGAGGGCAACCGTGCCGTCTGGCCCGAGGAACTCACCACCTGGACGGCGGGCTCCCTGCTGCTGGCCGTCGCCGCCCTGGGCGGGGACGAGGCGACCACGGCCGTCTTCGGCGGCGAGAGGCTGCCGCACGGCCTGGCCCCCGACTGCTGCCGGTGATGGCCTGAACCGGACCCCGCCCGGATTCGCCACCCTTGCGGCGGGGTACCCGAGTTCACCGATCGAGGCGGTATTGCGGCCGATTCGTCCGCAACCATCCCGCTGCCCCGATCGTCCAACACAATAAAGGCCCAGCGTCAGGGGAAAAAACAATGAAACGACGCGCCACGGCACTGGCGACGCTCCTGCTCACAGGCGCCGGATTCGGGATGCTGACAGTGCCGGCCGAGGCCGCCCCCGCGGTGGCCACGCAGACGACCGCGGCCTGCCCCACCGGCTGGGGCAGCGCCCAGAAGACCGGCGCCAGCGCCGCGACCGACTCCCTGGTGGACATCAGGACCGGCCGCCACGACTGCTTCGACCGCATGGTCTTCCACGTCCCGGGCATCGGCAGCGGCAAGATCGGCTACGACGTCAGGTACGTCAACCGGGTGTACCAGGACGGTTCCGGCCAATACGTCCCGGTCGCCGGCGGAGCCATACTGGAAGTGCGTATCGCCGCTCCCAGCTACAGCCCCGAGACCGGTGGGGCGACCTACCGGGGCAAGGTGGCCCAGCCGCTGCCCGGCGTGAACCTCGCCGGGTACCGCACCTTCAAGGACACGCGGTTCGTCGGCAGTTTCGAGGGCGACACCCAGATCGGCCTCGGCGTCCGCGCCAGGCTCCCGTTCCGGATCCTCCAACTGCCCGACCGTCTCGTGGTGGACGTGGCCCACACCTGGGGCACCGCCCGCTGAGACCCGCACGAACGCCGGCCGGTGATCCCGTGGTCCGCGGCGACCTTCTCCACGACCCGGTCGAAGATCATGCCGTTCAGCTTCTCGCGGTTCAGGTCACCGGTGGCCTC
>NZ_JBEPEL010000075.1:0-32615 GCF_040300825.1 Streptomyces sp. NPDC000229 | reverse complement strand
GAGATGGTCGACGGAGACCCCGTGCGGCGCGAGGGCATCGAGTTCAAGTGGCCCTTCCTCACCGGGCGGGCGGAGGTGCGAGGCGGGGGCACCGGTGAGCCGCTGAGCCCCGTGCGCCTGGGGCGGGCCGGCCCGCCGGAGGAGCCGGAGGCCTGGTGCGGCCTGTGAGGCCCGGCGGGCCCCCATGGGGGGCCGAGCCGGGAATGGCGGGCTCAGCGGGCGTTGAGGGTCCGTTCGATCGTGCGCATGATCTCGTCCAGGGGGGCGTCCGTGCGGGCCACCGTCACCAGCACGTCACCGGTGGTGCTCGCCGTCGCGGCGGGGGGCTTGGTGGGGGTCGTCGCTCCGGCGGCGCGCCCCGCCCCTATGCCCGTGCCGAACGTGTCCCGGACGATGGCGAAGGCGTGGTCCAGCTGCGCCTCCACGTCGCCCTGGCCGCCCGCCCGCAGCCAGCGGCGCAGCACATGGTTGTGCGCCGTGACGACCGCCGACGCGGCCACCTCGGCCAGCAGCGGGTCGTCATTGCCGTCGTGGTGGTCCCGCTCGTCGAAGTGGCCCAGCAGATAGCGGGTGAACAGCCGCTCGTAACGGGCCACCGAGGCGATCTCCCGCTCCCGGAGGGTGGGCACCTCGCGGGTGAGGCGGTAGCGCTCGACCGAGACCGCGGGGGATGCCGCGTACATCTTCATGACTTCCTTGATGCCACGGCAGACCGTGTCGAGCGGGTGCTCGTGCGCGGGGGCGGCGTTGAGGACCGCCTCCGCCCGCACCAGGGTGTCGTCGTGGTCGGGGAAGATCGCCTCTTCCTTGGAGCGGAAGTGGCGGAAGAAGGTGCGCCGGGCGACCCCGGCGGCGGCGGCGATCTCGTCGACCGTCGTCGCTTCGTACCCCTTCGTCGCGAAGAGCTCCATGGCCGCGGCCGCCAGCTCGCGGCGCATTTTGAGCCGCTGGGCGGCGGCGCGGTTGCCCGCGGCGCTCTCAGGGGCCTCGGGCGTGGCGGTGGCACGGGGTGACTTGGCGGGCTGGGACATGACCTGAACGTACTGCATCTGTGCAGGAGAGCGCGCCTGTGGGGCCGACCGGGAGGCCGGGCCGCCCGCACCGTCGAGCAGCCCGCCCCACTCCCCGTACGGCTCAGCGCCGGGCATATTCGCGGAAGCCACGCCCCGTCTTCCGGCCGAGACAGCCCGCCGCCACCAGGTGCTCCAGGAGCGGCGCCGGGGCCAGGCCTGGGTCGCGGAACTCGGCGTGCAGCACCTTCTCGATGGCCAGCGAGACGTCGAGCCCGACCACGTCGAGCAGCTCGAAGGGCCCCATCGGGTAGCCGCCGCCCAGCTTCATCGCGGCGTCGATGTCGTCGAGCGAGGCGTAGTGCTGCTCGACCATCTTGATCGCGTTGTTCAGGTACGGGAAGAGCAGCGCGTTCACGATGAAGCCGGCCCGGTCGCCGCAGTCCACCGGGTGCTTGCGGATCTTCGCCGTGACCTCGCGGACGGTGGCGTGGACGTCGTCACCGGTGAGCACCGTACGGACCACCTCGACCAGCTTCATCGCCGGTGCCGGGTTGAAGAAGTGCATCCCGATCACGTCCTGCGGGCGCGAGGTGGCGCGGGCGCAGGCGACGACGGGGAGGGAGGAAGTCGTGGTGGCCAGCACCGCGCCCGGCTTGCAGATCTTGTCCAGGGTCGCGAACAGCTGCTGCTTGATCTCCAGGTCCTCGGCGACCGCCTCGACCGCCAGGTCCACCTCGGCGAAGGAGTCCAGCGAACCGGCGGGGGTGACACGGGCCAGCGTCTCGTCCCGCGCCTCGGCGGTCATCCGCCCCTTGTCGACGGAGCGGGCCAGGGACTTGGCGATCCGGGCCTTGGCGGTCTCGGCCTTCTCCAGGGAGCGGGCGGCGAGCACCACGTCGTACCCGGCCTTGGCGAAGACCTCCGCGATACCGCTCGCCATGGTGCCGGAGCCGGCGACGCCGACGGAGCGGACCTCCCGGGCGCCACCCGTGGAGGCCGTCTCCAGCGGGGTCAGGGCGTCACGGACCACGACGCCGCTGCCCGGCGCCTCGTACGTGTAGAAGCCGCGTCCCGACTTGCGGCCGGTCAGGCCCGCCTCGCCGAGCTGCTTCAGGATCGGCGCGGGGGCGTGCAGCCGGTCACGGGACTCGGCGTACATGGCGTCCAGGACGGTACGGGCGGTGTCGATGCCGATCAGGTCGAGCAGGGCGAGCGGCCCCATCGGCAGGCCGCAGCCCAGCTTCATCGCGGCGTCGATGTCCTCGCGGGAGGCGTACTTGGCCTCGTACATCGCGGCGGCCTGGTTCAGGTAGCCGAAGAGCAGCCCGTCCGCGACGAAACCGGGCCGGTCGCCGACCGCGACGGGCTCCTTGCCGAGCTGGTGGGCGAGGTCGGTGACGGCGGCGACGGCCTGCGGGGCGGTCAGCACCGAGGAGACCACCTCGACCAGCTTCATCGCCGGAGCCGGGTTGAAGAAGTGCAGGCCGAGCACCCGCTCGGGGTGCGCGGAGTCGGCGGCGAGCCGGGTCACGGACAGGGCGTTCGTACCGGTGGCGATGATCGCCTCGGGGCGGACGACGGAGTCCAGTGCCCGGAAGACCTGCTGCTTGACCTCGTACGACTCGGGCACGACCTCGATGACGAGGTCGGCGTCGGCCGCCGCCTGAAGGTCGGAGAAGGCACGGAACCGGGCGAGGATGTCCCGTCGCTCCTCCTCGGTGATCCGCTCCCGCGCCACGGAGCGGGCGGTGGCGGCCTCCAGGGTGGCGATCGCGCGGGCGGCGGCGGCCTCGCTGATGTCGATGCCGATGACTTCGCGCCCGGCCCGGGCCAGGACCTCGGCGATACCGGTGCCCATGGTGCCGAGACCGACGACGGCGATGGTGGAGAGAGGGGTGTCCATCACGGGACTCCAGGGATGAGTGACGACTGATGAGGGGCGCGCGCGTGGGTACGGCCGGGAAGGGGGCGTACGCGGGTGCGTGCGGATCGCGCGCAGGGCGTGCTGTCGCGGTGAGGAGAGAACCGGCGGACTCTGTCCCGGAGTCACGTCGTACAAGGTGCCGAACCGACAAGGCACTCGCGGCGGCTGCGTCACCAGGCCGCCGTGAGGGGTGCGGGTGTAGCCCGCTCACCTGAGATTAACTGGCGAGTAACGAGCGCGCCAGTCCTGCGAAGTGCGGGAAAGGTGTGATGTGGATCGCGGTCGGGCCGGATACTGACATCCATGGACGCCATGGATGCGAGGGACGCGGCGGGGCTCGTGGACGGCGTGGGGCATGGGGGCGACGCGGTGCCTGTGGCCGGGAGCGGCGGCCCGCGGCCGACCGACGTCACGGAGCCGGCGGACACCGTGGACGAGGAGTTCAGGTCGCTCACGCATCGGCTGCGCGAGGAGGCCGGCGGGGCGCCCGCGTACGAACGGCTCCTCAGCGCCCCGGACCTGGACGAGCTCGCCGCCGTCCTCGTCCGGCCCGGGGAGCCGTTGTGGGCCCGGGAGATCGCGGCCTTCCGGCTCGGCCTCGCCGGCGACCGGCGCGCCTTCGAGGCGCTGGTGCTCCTCCTCAACCACCGGGACCCGGAGCGCTGTGTCTCCGCCGCGTACGCCCTGGCCCGGCTGGGCGATCCGCGCACCCCGAGGGCGGCGGCCGCGCTCGCGACCAACGAACTGCGCGTCGCCTACGCCCTGCTGCCGGTCCGGCTGCTCACGGAACTGCGCGCACCGGAGTCCGTACCGGCGCTGATCACCGTCCTGGAGCGCCGCCTGGCGGTCGGCGACCCGTACTGGCGGGTGGGCGTCGCCTGCGCGGAAGGGCTCGGAACCCTGGGCGACCCCCGGGCCCGTCCGGTCCTCGAAGCCGCCTGCGCCCGTCCCCGGCTCGCCGCAGCCGCCGCGACGGCCCTGAGGCGGCTGCCCCCGAGCGCCGAGCCGCACGGCTGACGGAGCACGTCCGGGGGCCGGTCCTCAGGGTGACAGGCGACGGATGTAGCGGAGCTCCGACACCGTGACCCCCGCCACATGCCAGGGCTCCTCCGCTCCGTCCGGCGCGAACCCGGCCTTCTCGTAGAAGCGCCGCGCGCGGGCATTGTCCTTCAGCACCCACAACCGCAGTGCCGGGTACCCGTCGGCCGCCGCTCGGGCCACCGTCTCGTCCATGAGCGCGCGCCCCACACCCGTCGACACCTGGTCCGGCCGCGCGTACAGCGCGTACAGCTCGCCTTCCCCGGTCGCGGCCTGCCCGTCCCGGTACGGCCCGTAGCAGGCCCAGCCCACCACCGAACCGGCGCGTTCCGCCACGAGGTTGACGTGACGGGCACCGTCCTGGGCGAAGTGCCTCCGGCGGGTCTCCGCGTCCGCCTCGGCGCTCATCGCCCGCAGGTACCAGGCCGGTATCAAACCCTCGTAGGCGAATCGCCAGCCGCGCACCCGGACCTCGGCGACGGCCTCGCAATCGTCCTCCACCATGTCCCGGATCCGGACGGGGGCGTCCGTCATGGCCGGGGGCCCTCGGGAAGGACCGCGAACGCCTCGATCTCCACGAGCAGTTCGGGCCGGACGAGCGCCGACACCTGCACCGCCGAGCTGGCCGGCGGACGCGCCGTGTCGATCACCTCGTCCCGGGCGGCCCGCACCGCCGGGAGATGGGCCACGTCCGTGACGAAGAACGTCAGCTTCACCACGTCGTCGAAACCGGCGCCCGCCGCGGCCAGGCACCGCCGCAGGTTGTCGAAGACCTGGCGCGCCTGGGCGCCCGCGTCACCCTCACCCACCACCCGGCCGTCCGCGTCGAAGGCGCACTGGCCGGATATCGCGATGAACCGGCCGCTGCCCCAGACGACATGGCTGTATCCGGAACCGGGGGCGACCCCGTCAGGGGCGTGCACATGGGTGAGGTGAGTGCTCATGTGCCTCATCCTGGCGCACGCCACTGACAATGGGCCGGTCAGCCCCCGTGGCCCAGCAGCCCGTGGAGCGCCGCGCCGCCGGTCCGCCCCGCGGGCCCCGCGGCTCCCGTCCTGGCCGGCTGCGGATCGGGCACCGCCGCGCAGACCGCGTCCACCGTGGCTCCCTGCCCGCCGGCCCGGGGGACCTCGCCCGTCTCCAGGTACCGCACCAGGTGCCGGTCCAGGCAGGCGTTGCCGCCCAGGGTGATCGCGTGGTTGCCGCCGCCCCGCTCGACGACCAGGCTGGAGCCGCGCAGCTTCCTGCGGACGGAGACGCCGCCCTCGTACGGAGTGGCCGCGTCCTCCGTCGCCTGGAACAGCAGCACCGGCGGCAGGGCTTCGTTCGTGAGCTCCGGCGCCGCCATGGACGCGACCGGCCAGAAGGCGCAGGGCGCGTTGTACCAGGCGTTGTTCCAGGTGGAGAAGGGTGCTTTGCCGTACACCTCCCAGTTGTCGCGGTGCCAGACACCCCAGTCCCTGGGCCAGCGGGCGTCGCGGCACTGCACGGCCGCGTAGACCGAGTAGCTGTTGTCGTCCGCCGCGTCGGACGCGGCCAGCGCCTTGTGGGCCGCGACGAGCGGGTCAGGGTCCCCGTCGTTCACGTAGGCCGAGAACGCCTCGGCGAGCGTGGGCCAGAAGCCGTTGAAGTACCCGCCCGGCAGGAAGGTGTCCTCCAGCTCGGCCGGGCCGACCTTGCGGCCCGCGGGGTTCTTCCGCAGCGCCTCCCGCATCGCGTACCAGCGCGCCTCGACCTTCGCCGGGTCGGTGCCCAGAGCGTAGGCGTTGTGGTGCTTGGCCACCCACGCCATGAACGCCTTGTGGCGGGCGTCGAAGGCCAGGTCCTGTGCGAGGTTGAGGCGGTACCAGACCCCGTGCGGGTCGACCACCGAGTCCAGGACCACCCGCCGCACGCGGTGCGGGAACAGCTTGGCGTAGACGGTGCCGAGGTACGTCCCGTACGAGTACCCGAAGTAGTTGATCTTCTTCGCGCCGAGCGCCTGCCGTACGACATCGAGGTCCCGGGCCACGCTCACCGTGCTCATGTGCCTCAGCAGAGCCCCGTACTTGTCTCCGCACGCCTTGGCGAACGACGCGGCCCTGGCCAGGTTGACCCGCTCGTCCCGCTGGTCGCGCGGCACCGAGTCCGGCCGTACGGGCGTGAAGTAGCCCGGCTTGCAGTCGAGCGCCGGCCTGCTCGCGCCCACGCCCCGCGGGTCGAAGCCGATGACGTCGTACTGCGCCGCCACCTTCTCCGGCAGGGACGCCGCCACGAACCCGGCCATCGAGCGCCCACTGGCCCCCGGACCGCCGGGATTGACGAGCAGGGGCCCCTGAAAGGTCTTCGCGGTGTGCGGGATGCGGGAGAGCGCGAGGGTGATCCGCTCGCCGCCCGGGTCGTCGTGGTCCAACGGCACCCGTACCGTCGCGCACTGGAGCCTCGGGTACTGCTTGGTGGCACACCCCTGCCACGCCAGAGGACTCGCCGGCTCCTTGGCGGCCGGCTCCGCGGCCGAAGGCACGGCGGTGACCGCACCCGCCATCAACGCCCCGGCGGCGATCAGCACTCCTGCGCGTTTCTGCATACGGGCCTCCCGAGCGAGCGGAACGACGGGTCGCGGCCATGGGCCGCGACAAGGGGTCGCGTGGGCACGCGGCCCTCGGCGGATCGTCCCCGCATTCGGCCCCGGACGGGCACGCCTCGGTCGGACTTGACCCGATCAGAGGAGGGTGAGCTGTGTGGGCCCCGGCTTGGAGGGCTGCCGCTCCGGGGTGACGGGCGGCGGTGTGACGCGCCGGGAAGCACCCCGCCGCGCGGGGCCTATGCCGCACTCGTCCGCCAGTTCGTGCACCTGACGGGTGATCCGGCGCTGGTACCACTTCGGGGCGTAGGCGCCTTCCGCGTACAGCCGCTCGTACCGCCGCACCAGGTGCGGATGGTGCCGGTTCAGCCACGTCATGAACCACTCGCGCGCCCCCGGCCGCAGATGCAGGACGAGCGGCGTGACCGACGTCGCCCCGGACGCGGCGATGGCGCGCACGGTGGCGCGCAGCTGGTCGGGGTGGTCACCGAGGAAGGGGATCACGGGGGCCATCAGCACCCCGCAGCCGATGCCGTGGTCGGTCAGTGTGCGTACGACGTCGAGGCGGCGCTCCAGGGCGGGGGTGCCGGGCTCGACGGTCCGCCACAGTTCGCCGTCGGTGAAGCCCACGGAGACGGAGATGCCGACGTCGGTGACCTCGGCGGCCTGGAGCAGCAGGTCCAGGTCGCGGAGGATCAGCGTCCCCTTGGTGAGGATGGAGAACGGGTTCGCGTGGTCGCGCAGCGCCGAGATGATGCCGGGCATCAGCTGGTAGCGGCCCTCGGCGCGCTGGTAGCAGTCGACGTTCGTGCCCATGGCGATGTGCGCGCCCTGCCAGCGTGGTGAGGCGAGCTGTTTGCGCAGCAGTTCCGGGGCGTTGATCTTCACCACGATCTGCGAGTCGAACCCGAGGCCGGTGTCGAGGTCGAGATAGCTGTGCGTCTTGCGCGCGAAGCAGTACACGCACGCGTGCGTGCAGCCCCGGTACGGGTTGACGGTCCACTCGAACGGCATACGCGAGGCGCCGGGCACCCGGTTCAGGATCGACCGGGCCCGCACCTCGTGGAACGTGATCCCCCGGAACTCGGGGGTGTCGAACGTACGCGTGGTCACGGCGTCCGTACCGAACAGCACGGTGTCCCCGGTGGTGGTCTCACTCAGGTTGTCCCATCGCATGGACGCCTCCTCGGTAGCACTGCCCACACAATAGAACACTTGTTCCCATGATCGCCTCGGGTCGGCCTCCCGGATTTGGGCGGCCACCGCGCAGGTGGTTGGCTTGTGCCTCCCCTTAGGAACGAGTGCTGGAGGACATGGCATGGCGCAGGTCGAGGCCACGACGGAGCGGGTCATCGCGGCGGACGCGGAGACGGTGTTCGACGCGCTGGCCGACTACAAGGAGACCCGGGGGAAGCTGCTGCCCGAGCACTTCAGCGAGTACGAGGTGCGCGAGGGTGGCGACGGTGAGGGCACCCTCGTCCACTGGAAGCTCCAGGCGACCAGCAAGCGCATCCGGGACTGCCTGCTGGAGGTCACCGAGCCCAGCGACGGCCGGCTCGTCGAGAAGGACCGCAACTCCTCCATGGTCACCACCTGGACCGTCACGCCGGCCGGTGAGGGCAGGTCGAAGGCCGTCGTCACCACTGTGTGGAACGGCGCGGGCGGTATCGGCGGGTTCTTCGAGAAGACCTTCGCCCCCAAGGGGCTCGGCCGCATCTACGACCAGGTGCTCGCCAACCTCGCCGCCGAGGTCGAGAAGTAACGCGTCATGGTCACCGGTTCGGGTGGTCTTCCCTTCGACTCCCCGGGGCGTGGGCACACCCGGGCGCGTGAAGGGCCGCGGGAAAGCGCCTGATGAGCGCAGCGACGCTCCGCGTGCCGGGCGCCCGCCCCCACCCGTGACCGCGTAATGCCCGCTTGCTCCCCCTCGGCGCGCAATGCGAAGAATGGCGCGCCGTGTCGGCGCGACTGAGGGGAGCAGGTTCGTGGGTGGGAGCAGGCCGGCGAACGAGGGCCACACACCAGTTGCCCGGGGGCAGTCCGGAGTACCTGCCCAGGGGCCGGGCACTCGCCCCGCCCCGGGCAGGCGCTCCGGGGCCGACTCCGGGCGCGTCGGTGGCGCCCTCTCCCGGCCGCCCATGTCCGTCGGCCTGCAAGGGCCCGCACCGGACGGCGCCCGACACCCCTCCCCTGGGCGAGGCTCCGAAACCGCCCCATGGGTGGTGGCCCCGGAGACGTCCCCTGGAGTGGCCCCTGCGGCGGCCGGGGTGGCGGTTTCTGGGGCGGTTTTTTCTGGGGCGGTGCCTCAAGCGGCGGTTTCTGGGGCGGCCGGGGCGGCGCTTCCGGGGCCGGACGCAGGCGCAGCGCGGGACGGGGGAACGGGGCGGGACGGTGTAGCGGGCCGGTGCATGGGGGCCGGGCCGGGCGGCGGTGCCGGGCCGGGTGGGCAGGTCGGGCGGGACGGACCGGGTGCCGGGCCGGACGGCGGCGCCGGGACGGGCGGCGGGGCACGTGCCGGGGATGCCACCCCGCTCGGTCCCGCTCGCGTACGCCTCGTCTTCCTCGGGCTCGTACTCGCCCTGCTGCTCGCCGTGCTGGAGCAGCTGATCGCACCCACCGCCCTTCCGGCGATCGGCGGCGACCTCCAGGGGCGGGGCCGGGCGCCCTGGGTGGTGACCGCCTACCTCCTCGCCGTCGCCGTCACCCTCCCCGTTCACGGCAAGCTCGGCGACCTCTACGGGCGCAAGGGCGTCTTCCAGTTCGCCCTCGTCGTCTTCCTGGCCGGCTCGGCACTGGCGGGCTGGTCGCGCAGCATGGACCAGCTCATCGCCTTCCGCGCCGTCCAGGGCGTCGGCGCAGCCGGCCTGCTGGCCGGCGCCCAGGCGATCACCGCGGACCTCGTCCCCGCCCGCCGGCGCGGCCGCTTCCTGGGCCTCGTCGGTGCCGTCCTGGGCCTCGCCACGCTCGCCGGTCCGCTGCTCGGCGGGCTCATCACCGAAAACCTCACCTGGCGCTGGTGTTTCTGGGTCACCGTCCCACCGGGACTGGTCGCGCTGCTCCTCGTCGGCGCGGCCCTCCCACCGCTCGCACCGCCGAAGTCCGCCGCCCGCAGGCGCCCGGACGTCCTCGGCGCGCTCCTGCTCGCGGCCGCCTCCACCTTCCTGGTGCTGCTCACCAGCTGGGGCGGTACGGAGTACGCCTGGAACTCCCGCGTCGTCCTGGGGCTCGCCTGCGGCGCGGCGGGGACCATCCTGCTGTTCGTCGTCGTGACGAACTACGCACCCGAACCGGTCGTCCCGCTCCGGCTTTTCCGCGACCCCACCTTCGTGGTCGGCGGCCTCGTCGGCGCCGCCGCCGGCGTCGCGCTCTTCGTCGTGGCCGACTGCCTGCCCGCCTTCTTCCGCCTGACCGGCGGTGCGGACGCCGCCGAAGCCGGACTGCTGATGCTGCCCATGGCGGCCGGTGTCGTCACCGGCTCCCTCCTCTCCGGACACCTCATCAGCCGGACCGGCCGCTACACGGTCCATCCGGTGCTGGGCGGTGCCGTGTCGGTGGTCGGCATGTGGCTGCTGTCCCGGCTGGAGCCCGACACGCCGCGCCTGACGCACAGCGTCTGGCAGGCCGTGCTCGGCATCGGTATCGGCCTCGTCCTGCCCGCCCTCGTCCTCGCCGTCCAGAACGCCGCACCACCCGCCGCCCTGGGCGCCGCCACCGGTGCCCACACCCACGTCCGGTGGATCGGCGGCTGCGTCGGCGCCGCCGCCCTGGGGGCCGCCTTCGCCCACCGCCTCGACCACGCCCTCGGCGGCCGGCTCCCCGCCGGTGCCGACCTGCCGGGCCCGTGGGCGGTCACCCCGCACGCGGTCAGGGCCATGCCGCCCGCCCTCCGCGACGCGTACATCGAGGCGTACGCCGAGACCATGCCGAGGACCCTCCTCCACCTGGTGCCGGTGCTCGGTCTCGGCCTGCTCATCGCCTTCTTCCTCAAGGAGAAACCGCTGGTGACCCACGACGCCCCCACCGCCGTGCCCCCGCCCCGCGCCGCTCCGGGCCCCCGCGCGGGAGTTCCGGTCTGCGGCACCGTCCAGCACCACGACGGGACATGTGTGCCGCGTGCCGCCCTCACCCTCATCGACGTGCAGGGACAGCAGGTCGGGCGCGGGGCGAGCGGTGACGACGGGCGCTACGCGCTCAGCGTTCCGGGCAGCGGTTCGTACGTGATGATCGCGGCGGCCGGCGGGCACCAGCCCCAGGCCGTGCCCGTCACGGTCGGTGAACGACCCGTCGAGATCGACGTCGTCCTCGGCGGCGCCGGCCGCCTGACAGGGACCGTCCAGACCGCGGACGGCACGCCCGTACGCGATGCCGCGGTCACCCTCACCGACGTACGCGGAGAGGTCGTCGCCGGCACCCGCACCGGGCGCGACGGGAGCTACGTCCTCACCGCGCTCGTCGCGGGGGAGTACACCCTGGCCGTGAGCGCCCCCGTCTTCCGGCCCGCAGCCCTGCCCGTGACCGTCCAGGCGGCCCGCGAGACCCGGCAGGACATCGAGCTCGCCGGTGGTGCGGTGCTGCGCGGGACGGTACGGGCGCCCGGCGGCAGGCCCGTGGAGGACGCGCGGGTGACCCTGCTCGATGCCGCCGGAAACGTCGTCGACACGCTCATCACGGGCCCCGACGGCACATTCCGCTTCGTGGACCTCTCGTCCGGCGAGTACACCGTGATCGCGGCCGGGTACCCGCCGTTGGCCACCGTGCTGCAGGTCGCCGGGGGCGGCCGCACCGAGCGCGATATCCGCCTGGGCCACGAGGATTGACGGTAAGTCAGTTCCGTTGATGCCCGGCGCACAACGGCGCACGGGCCGTACCGTGGGGACACGGCCGCGGGTCCGCGGCGCGCCGGGAAGGAGCCTCCCATCATGGACAGTGGCGTTCCGCAGCCGAGGCCCGCGCCGGGTCCGGCCGGCGCGATCGGCGCGGCGGGACGGATTCCGCTTGCTGTGGTCGTCGTCGACGGCGACGGCCTGGTGTCCCATTGGTCGACCGGCGCGCGCAGGCTGTTCGGCCATGCCAAGGAGGCCGCGCTCGGGCAGCCCGCCGCCGAACTGCTCCCCGTCTCCGGCGCGCTGGACCGGAGCTGTCCGTACGCGGCGGACGACGACGTGCTGGACCGGAACCGTCCGTACCCCGCGGACGACGACCCAGGGCCCGCCCTGGAGGCCTCCCTCGGCGGGCTCGCCTCCTACCCGGCGGCCGGCCGCGCCAGGCTCTCCGAACCGGGCGGGGAGCGCACCGACGTCCTGTGGTGGGCCTACCCCCTGGTCGGCCCCGGCCCCGAACGGCTGCTCGTCCTCGCGGCGGACACCGCGCAGTTCCGCGGCGACGCCGCCGGCCAGGAGCACTTCGAGCGCATCGCGCCCGGCTTCGCCCTGCACACCGACTTTCCCGGCTCCGACGAGCTGGCCCGCCGGCTCCCCGAGATCCTGCCGAACATGAGCGTCCGCCAGGCCACCCGGATCGTCTCCCAGGTTCTCGAACTGGGTTACCCCGTTCTCGAATTCAGCCACCACGACCGCGTGCCCGTCACACCGGACTGGGGTGTGCCCCGGCGCGCGGAACGCGCCGCACGCGTGCGTGCCGCCGGAGACGGCCCGGAGCGGAACCCGGCGCACGACGTGGAGCAGGACCTCGAGTACGCCGCCGTGCGCGAGCGGCTGGAGTTCCTCAACGAGGTCAGCGGCCGTATCGGCTCCTCCCTCGACCTCGCCCGTACGATCCAGGAGGTCAGCGCCGCGGTCGTGCCGCGCTTCACCGACGTCGCCGGAACCCATCTGCGCGAACAGGTCGTCGCGGGCGAGGGCTTCCCGGACGGCCCGCCGGACGCCACCACCCTGTGGCACCGGGTCGCCGTCGAGCACGTCGACGAACCGGGCCGCTGGGACGACGTCGTACCGGTCGGGGAGTCGATGCCGTTCCCCGTGCACACCCCGTTCTTCCAGTGCATGACGACCGGCGAGCCCGTCCTCGTACCGAGGATCAGCGAGGAGATGGGCACGGCCATCGCCTCGCAGTTCGAGAAGCGCGACATCCGGCCGCTGATCAACGGCCGCTCCATGCTGGTCCTGCCGCTGAAGGCCCGCGACGTGGTGCTGGGGTTCATGATCCTGCTGCGCCACCCCGGACGCGCCCTGTTCAACGACATGGACCGGGTGACCGGCGCGGAGCTGGCCGCGCGCGCCGGGCTCGTCCTCGACAACGCCCGCATGTACACGTACCAGGAGAGCGTCGCCGAGCTGCTCCAGGACGCGATGCTGCCCCAGGTCCCCGCGCGCCTGGCCGGATGCGACACCGCCACCCGCTATCTGCCGGGCACCCTGCTGGGGCGGGTGGGTGGCGACTGGTTCGACTCCATCAAGCTCCCCGGCTCCCGCACCGCCCTCGTCGTCGGCGACGTCATGGGACACGGCCTGAACTCGGCCGCCATGATGGGCCAGTTGCGGACCGCCGTACAGACCATGGCGGGACTCGGCCTCCCGCCCGCCCAGCTGTTGCGCAACCTCGACGACCTGGCGCAGCGGCTCGGCGAGCACTACCTGGCGACCTGCCTGTACGCCGTGTACGACCCCGTCGCCGGTGAGCTGCTGATGGCGAACGCAGGCCATGTTCCGCCGGTGATCGTCCGCGCCGAGGACGGGCGCAGCGACCTGATCGACCTGCCGACGGGCGCCCCGATCGGCGTGGGAGGAGTGCCGTTCGAGACCGTACGGGTACCGGTCGCGCCCGGTGACCGGCTCGTGATGTGCACCGACGGGCTGGTTGAGGTACGCGGCGAGGACATCGGCGTGGGCCTCGCCACGCTCTGCGAGTCGGCCGCCCACCCCGCGGCCTCCATGGACGACGCCTGCGACGCGATCATCCGGGCGCTGGGCGCCCGTGGCGGCCGCAGGGACGACGTCGCCCTGCTGATGGCCCGGCTGGGCGGGATCGCCCCCGAGGACGTCGCGCGATGGGAGCTGGCCCCGGAGCCGCGCGAGGTGGCACGGGCGCGCCGGCTGGTGGGGGAGCGGCTGGCCGAATGGGGGCTGGAAGAGGCGGTGGAGACCGCACGGCTGGTCGTCGGCGAACTGGTCACCAACGCCGTACTCCACGCCGAGGGGGCGCGCCGGATCGCGGTGCGGCTGGTCCGCACGGAGGCCCTGCTGTGCGAGGTCACGGACGACGGGCACACCCTGCCGGCCCTGCTCAGTGCCGGAACCGCCGACGAGTACGGGCGGGGGCTGCGGGTGGTGAGCGCCCTGGCCGCCGAGTGGGGCGCGAGCAGGACGGGGGACGGGACGTCGGTGTGGTGCGAGCTGGCGCTGCCGAGGAAGAGGAGCGGGGCGTGAGTACGACCCGCCGCTACAGGGACGCCTGGGAGGGCTTCTGGAAGGAGGCGCCCCGGTTGGACCGGCTGCTGGCCGGCCGGGGCGCGTGACGCCATCGCGGCGGGTGCCTCTGTGGCGGCCGCCCGGCGGCGCTGCCCGGGCGCCTCGGCGCGGGCGCCGTCCGCCCAGCGCGGCGGCCCGACCTTCGGTGGGCGGTCGCCCCGCCGGCCCGTCGGCGTCCCGCCCCTTGCGGCCGGCCCGGCGACCGCGACGCAGGCGCCCCCCGCCGGTGAGCCCGCAGCGGTGCCAGTGCCCCACCCGCCGGTGCCAGTGCGCCGCCCTGCCAGCGCCCCGCCCGCCGGTGCCAGTGCCCCGCCCCGTCGGCGTCCCATGGGCCCCTTCGGGGGCGCCCGGCCCGCTGCGGCCCTCCCGGCGCGCGCCCTGGCGACCCGGGGCGGCCGGACCGCCCTGGCCCGTCGACCTCGGCGAGCCGGGGCGTCCGGCCGGTCCGGTGAGCCGCGTGGTGCCCGGGGCGGCCGGGCGGGAGCGAGACCGGGCCGGGGCGGGGCGTCAGGAGTCCTTGCCGCGGCCCGTCATCGCGTCGCGGAGGCGGTCGACGAGGCCGACGCCGGGGGCGAGCAGCTTGTTGGCGGGGGGCTTGTCCGGGGCGGAGGGGTGCGGGCGGGTCGGGGCGGTCTTCTTGGCCTGGCGGACCTTGTCGCCGAGGTCGGCGAGCACGTCGGCGGAGCACGCCTCACGCAGACGCGGGAAAAGATTGTTCTCCTCGTCGGTGATGTGCGACCGGATTTCCGCCATGAGCCGGTTGACCAGCACGTCGAACTGCGGATTTCCCGCCTCGCACCCCTCCAGTTCCTTCATGATGCGCTCGGCGGTCGCATGATCGGCCAGTTCCTTCTCGGCGAGCGCGTCGCCTCCCGGGACGTGCTCGCGCACCGCCGGGTAGAGGTAGGCCTCCTCCGCGACCGAGTGGCGGACCAGCTCGATGGTGACCTGGTCGGCGTAGTGCTTGCGCCGGCTGTCGCCGGCCGGCAGTTCCTCGATGGTGGCGAAGAGTTCCTCCACCTCCTCGTGGTCGTTGCTCAATTCGGTGACGACATCTCCACCGTGTCCCATGCCGTTACTCCTCCGCGCGGGTTTTTCCGGATTTCCCCAATGAAACGCCGCCGCGCCCCCGCCCTGCGTATTGCGGTGCGCTCAGCGTGTCGCTCCCGCGCCGCCCGGGCGTGAGCTGCGTCATTTCCGTTCCCGGATTCCAGCGGTACGTTTTCCGTCCGCCTCCCACCCTGTGAATTCGGATGGATCAGCCGTGCCCGCAGATTTCTCGCTCTCCCCGCTCATAGCGGCGACCGCGCAGTGGCTGACACGCGCGTATCCGCCGGGCGGCGGCGCACTCGACCGCGCCCTGGCCGAGGCGCAGGCGCGGCAGGCCGTCACGGTCGCGGCGTGGCTGCGCTACCCGACCGCGATGGACGCCGCCCTGGTAGCCGTGGCGGGGCCGGGCGGCTCCGGGCGGCTCGACGGCGTCACGGGCGCGGACGCCGCGGAGACCGATGGCGACGAGGACGCGGAGGCGTGGCGTACCTGGGTCGACGAGGTCGTCGCGAGCTGGGCCGCGTCCCTGCTCAGCGAACCGGAGCTGGCCGCCGCCGCCACGGAGGCGCTCGCCGGGTCGGCGCACACGGCGGGCGCGCCGGTCCAGTTCCGGCGCCTGGTGGACCCCGACGAGCACGACCGGCGGGCCGCCACGCTCCTGCGCCACCCGGACCTGCTGGCGCCCATAGCCGAGCTGCACCGCGACCAGCTCGTCGCCCGGCTCGCCCCCGGACCGGCGTCGCTCACGGGCTGAACCACCCTTCCGCGGATCCACCGCCTTTCCCCCGCCGTTCCACGCGACAGGGCCGCCAGGACGCGTGATGCTGAAGCGGTGAACGGTTGGGAGAACAACGCGCCCACGCTCGGCGTCGAGGAGGAGTACTTCCTCGTCCACCCCGGCACGCGCGGCGTGGAACCCGCCGGCGCGCAGGTCGTGGCCCGGGCCTCCGCCATGGTCGGAGACCTGGTCTCCGGTGAGTTCACCGAGTACCAGATCGAGGGGAAGACCCCGCCGTGCGCGGGGACCGAGGAGCTGCGCAAGGAGCTGCACCGGGTTCGGGCGGCGGCGGTGGCGGCGGCGCGTGCCGAGGGGCTGCGCCTGTGCGCGTCCGGGACGCCCGTCCTCGGGGTGTCGCGGAGGGCGGACATCGGCGACCACCCCCGCTACCGCGCGGGGGCCGACCAGTACCGCGCCATGCTCGACGACTTCGCCATCAGCGCCCTCCACGTCCATGTGCACCTGCCGGACAAGGAACTCGCCGTCCTGGTGGGCAACCACCTCCGGCCCTGGCTGCCCCTCCTCGTGGCGTTGAGCGCGAATTCGCCCTTCCACGAGGGGCACGACACGGGTTACGCCAGTTGGCGGTCCGTCATCAGGAGCCGCTTCCCGTGCCTGGGGCCACCTCCGTACGCGGAATCGCTCGACCACCACGAACGGCTGGCCGCCGCCATGGCCGAGTCGGAGGCGATGCTGGAGCCCGGCATGCCGTTCTGGGACCTCCGGCCCAACCCGCGCCTGCCGACGCTGGAGGTCCGCTCCATGGACGTCCTCGCGGACATCGACGACACGGTGGCCCTGGCGGCACTGATCAGGGCGCTCGTGGTGACGGCGGCGGGCCAGGTCGTACGCGGCGACCCGGGCCCTCGCGGGTGCGCCGAACTGCTGCGCGCCGCCTACTGGCGCGCCGCCCGCGACGGCTGGCCCGGCAGTGGTGTGGACGCCCTCACCGGGCGCGTCCTGCCCGCCCCTGAGCAGGCGGAGCGGCTCGTACGGCATGTGCGGCCGGTGCTGGAGGCGTACGGGGACATGGGTGAGGTGTCGGCGTTCCTGCGGCGGCTCGCGGCCCGGGGGACCGGCGCCGAACGGCAGCGTGCCTGGGCCCGCGGCGAGGCGGGGCCGGCCGGGGTGGTGGACGCGCTGGTGCGCGCAACCGACTGCGTCAGCGTGCCGTGAGGGTGGTGACCAGGACGTCCCGGTGGGCGGACCTGGTCGCGTCGACGGGGCGGATCGGCGACACGCCGTGCAGGGTGGAGCGGTCGTCGCCCAGCAGCAGCGTGCCCCGCTCGCTGAGCGTGGTGGTGAGCACTTCCGCGCCGTCCAGGCCGTACACCGAGCTCTCGCCGCCGGTGGCGTTGTCCCTGCCGATCAGCAGGGACGTCACCAGGGTGACCCCGTCGCGGTGCCTCCCCTCCGGGGTGGGGGCGCCCTGGCTGTCGTCCGAGGCGATGACCCGGAACGGGTGGACCTTCACGCTCCAGTCGGCGGCGTCGTCCAGGCAGCCCGCCACGTCACCCAGCATCCTCAGCAGCGGCGTCAGCAGCGGATCGGCCACGAAGGCGTCGGTCAGGGGCTCGAAGTGCCGGTCCACGTCGACGTAGAGCGGGTTGGTCTCCTCCGGCTGTACGAAGGCGAGGTGCGGCAGCAGGGTCAGTTCCCCGGTACGGGAGAGGGAGAAGTGCCCGTAGCGGCGCAGCCGGCGCGTTCCCCGCTCGGCGGCGTACGTGTCCGGGGCGAGGTCTTCCCAGTGGGCGGCGAAGGCGGCCCAGTCGTGCTCGTCCGTCCCGAGGCATTCCGAGACGGCTGCCGGAGACATCACATACGCGCCCGTCGACAGCAGCGCCTCGTGGGCGGCGACGACCGGGGCGGTGTGCGTCGCGGTCCTGTCATTGGCCAGGTCGTCCATGGGTCCATGTTCCGTTGATGACCGGAAGTCCGCATCCGGCGTGCGTTCGAGCGTGTCCGCCGCGCCCCCGTGGCGCGCACCCGGGGCGTCCCGGCGTGCAGCCGCCATGCACTGTGGAGCGTGTCGGGGGCCGGCCTGGCGCCACCCGCCGCGCACCCGTGGCGTGCCCCGGGGCGTCCCGGCGTGCATCCGGCGTGCATCGGCGTGCGCCCGGCGCACTGGCGCACGCGCGGCGCGCGACCTGTGCACAGTCGGCTCACATCCTGCGCACCGTCGGCGCACCGTCGGCTCACATCCGGCACATGGCTGCGCGCCGCTCGCGGTGCCGTCCCGCGCCGACGGCAGATCGCAGCCGACCCCGGCCGACAGTTATCCACAGGCCTGGGCAGGCGGGGCAGGACCGCGTACGGTTTCGAGGCATGAAGATCCTTGTCAGCGCCGACATGGAAGGCGCCACCGGTGTGACCTGGCCCGCCGACGTGCTGCCCGGCACCTCCCAGTGGGAGCGGTGCCGGTCCCTGTTCACGTCCGATGTGAACGCGGCTGTGCTGGGCTTCTTCGACGGCGGCGCGGACGAGGTCCTCATCAACGAAGCGCACTGGACCATGCGCAATCTCCTGCTGGAACGGCTCGACGAGCGCGCCGAGATGCTCACCGGCCGGCACAAGTCCCTCTCCATGGTGGAGGGCGTCCAGCACGGCGACGTGGACGGCATCGCGTTCGTCGGTTACCACACGGGCGCGGGCAGCGAAGGAGTCCTCGCCCACACCTATCTCGCCAACTCCATCACCGGCGTCTGGCTCAACGGCGTACGGGCGAGCGAGGGCATGCTCAACGCCCATGTCGTCGCCGAGTACGGAGTCCCCGTCATCCTCGTCACCGGCGACGACCTGACCTGCGAGGACGCCCTCGCGTACGCGCCGGAGGCCCGCAAGGTCGCCGTGAAGGACTACGTCTCCCGGTACGCCGCGGTGTGCCGCACCCCCACCCGGACGGCCGCCGACATCCGCGCCGCAGCCAAGGACGCGACCGCTCTCGCCGTACGGTACGAACCGGTGCGCGGCGGGCCGTTCACCGTGGAGCTGGAGTTCGACGCGGAGCATCTCGCGGCAGCCGCCACCGTCGTTCCGGGCGTGGCGGCCAGTGGGGAACGGCGCGTCGCGTACACCAGCGAGACGATGTACGAGGCCATTCGCGCCTTCAAGGCGGTCACCACGATCGTCTCGGCCGCAGTGGAGGAGCAGTATGGCTGACGTGACGACACCGTTCGACACGGACTCGCAGGCGCTCGACGAGGTGGTGACCTTCACCTCCGAGCTCATCCGCATCGACACCACCAACCACGGCAGCGGCGATTGCCGGGAGCGGCCCGCCGCCGAGTACGTGGCCGAGCGGCTCGCCGAGGCCGGGCTGGAACCGGCTCTGTTGGAACGCACACCGGGCCGCACCAATGTGGTCGCGCGCATCGAGGGCACCGACCCGTCCGCCGACGCGCTGCTCGTCCACGGCCACCTCGACGTGGTGCCGGCCGACCCCGACGACTGGGACGTGCACCCCTTCTCCGGGGAGGTGCGCGACGGACTGGTGTGGGGCCGGGGCGCCGTCGACATGAAGAACATGGACGCGATGATCCTGGCGGTCGTCCGCGAGTGGGCCCGCCACGGCATCCGGCCGCGGCGCGACATCGTCATCGCGTACACCGCCGACGAGGAGGCCAGCGCCGCCGACGGCGCCGCCTACCTGGTGCGCCACCACCGGGACCTCTTCCAGGGCTGCACGGAAGGCATCGGAGAGTCCGGCGCCTACACCTTCCACGCCGGACCCGACCTGGAGATCTACCCGATCGGGGCGGGGGAGCGCGGCACCGCCTGGCTCAAGCTGACCGCCGAGGGACGGGCGGGCCACGGCTCGAAGGTCAACCGGGAGAACGCCGTCAGCCGCCTGGCCGAGGCCGTCTCCCGCATCGGCCGGCACGAGTGGCCGGTGCGGCTCACCCCGACCGTCCGCGCCGCCCTCACCGAACTGGCCGCACTCCACGGCCTCCAGCCCGACCTCGACGCGGACGACTTCGACGCCGACGCGCTGCTGGCGAAGCTCGGCCGCGCCGCCGCACTCGTCGAGCCGACCATCCGCAACAGCTCCAACCCGACCATGCTGCACGCCGGTTACAAGGTCAATGTGATCCCGGGCGTCGCCACCGCCCATGTCGACGGACGCGTACTGCCCGGTGGTGACCTGGAGTTCGCCGAGACGATGGACATGCTGACCGGACCGGACGTCGACTGGGAGTTCCAGCACCAGGAGATTCCGCTCCAGGCGCCCGTCGACTCACCGACGTACGCCAAGCTGCGTGCCGCGCTGGAGCACTTCGAGCCCGACGCGCACGTCATCCCGTTCTGCATGTCCGGCGGCACCGACGCCAAGCACTTCGCCCGGCTGGGCATCACCGGCTACGGATTCTCGCCGCTGCGGCTGCCCATCGGCTTCGACTACCAGGCGCTCTTCCACGGCGTCGACGAGCGCGTCCCGGTCGAGGCCCTGCACTTCGGCATCCGCGTCCTCGACCACTATCTGCAGACCGCCTAGGGGGAAGTCCGGACATGGTACCCACGGGGGCTTACGGAACCTGGCCGTCACCGATCGACGCGCGCATCGCCGCCGCGCACGACGGGCGGCCCGACTTCGTCGGCGTGGTCGGCGACGAGGTGTGGTGGACCGAGCCGCGGCCCGCCGAGGGCGGCAGACGCGCCCTGGTGCGCCGGCGGCCGGACGGCACCGAGGAGCCCGTGCTGCCCGCCCCGTGGGACGTCCGCAGCAGGGTCGTCGAGTACGGCGGGCAGCCCTGGGCCGGGGCGGTGCGGGAGGAGGCCGCCGGGCCGGTCGTCGTCTTCAGCCACTTCCCCGACCAGCGGCTGTACGTGTACGAGCCGGACGGCGACGGCGACCCGGCGCCGCTCACCCCGGTGTCCGGCGTCGGCGGCGGACTGCGCTGGGTGGATCCGGTCGTCCACCTGGACCGGGGCGAAGTGTGGTGCGTCCTGGAGGAGTTCACCGGCCCGGGACCCGGAGACGTACGCCGGGTCGTCGCCGCCGTGCCGCTGGACGGGTCGGCGGCCGACGACCGGGGCGCCGTGCGGGAACTGACCGACGACCGGTACCGGTTCGTCACCGGGCCGCGGCTCTCGCCGGACGGCCGGCAGGCCGTATGGCTCGCCTGGGACCATCCGCGGATGCCGTGGGACGGCACGTTCGTGCTGACCGGTGATGTCACGGACGGCGGACCGTTCACCGCCGTCCGGACGGCCGCCGGGGGCCCGGAGGAGTCGGTCTGCCAGGTCGACTGGGCCCTGGACGGATCGCTGCTGTTCGTCTCCGACGCCGGCGGGTGGTGGGAGCTTCACCGGATGAGGCCGGGCGCGCCACCGGTCGGGCTGTGCACGGGACGGACGGAGGAGTTCGGCGGGCCGCTGTGGAAGATCGGGCTGAAGTGGTTCCAGCCGCTGGACGACGGGACGATCGCCGTCATCCACGGCAGGGGAGCCACCAGCCTCGGCATACTCGACCCCGAGACCGGCCAGGTGGTCGACGCCCCGGGGCCCTGGACCGAATGGGCCTCCACGCTCGCCGGGCACGGGTCGCGCGTCATCGGTGTGGCGGCCAGCCCCCGCAGTGGCTACGAGGTCGTGGAACTGGACACCAGCACCGGGCGCACACGGGTCATCGGCTCCGCCCACGACGACTCCGTGGACCCGGCGTACTACCCGGAGCCGCAGATCCGCACCTTCACCGGGCCGGACAACCGGGAGATCCACGCCCACATCTACCCGCCGCACAACCCCGACCGGATCGCACCCGGCGACGAACTGCCGCCCTATGTGGTCTGGGCACACGGCGGCCCCACCGGACACGTCCCGCTCGTCCTGGACCTGGGGATCGCGTACTTCACCTCGCGCGGGATCGGTGTCGCCGAGGTGAACTACGGCGGATCGACCGGGTACGGCCGGTCCTACCGCGACCGGCTGCGGGAGCAGTGGGGGGTGGTCGACGTCGAGGACTGCGCCGCCGTCGCGGAGGCGCTCGCCGCCGAGGGCACCGCCGACCCGGCCCGGCTCGCGATCCGGGGGGACAGCGCGGGCGGCTGGACCGCCGCGGCGTCGCTGGCCGCCACCGACGTGTACGCCTGCGGCACGCTGCTCTACCCGGTGCTCGACCTGACCGGGTGGGCGGAGGAGACGCACGACTTCGAGTCCCGCTACCTGGAGTCGCTGATCGGGCCGCCCGAGGACGTTCCCGGCCGCTACCGGGAGCGCGCGCCGCTCTCCCAGGTCGAGCGGATCACCTCGCCGTTCCTGCTGCTGCAGGGGCTCGACGACGTGATCTGCCCGCCCGCACAGAGCGAGCGGTTCCTGGCGGCGATGGCGGGGCGCGGCATCCCGCACGCGTACATCGCCTTCGAAGGGGAGGGGCACGGCTTCCGGCGGGCCGACACCGTGGTGAGAGCCCTGGAGGCGGAACTCTCCCTGTACGTCCAGGTCTTCGGCATCAGCCGGCTCGACGTCCCGCCGCTGGAGCTGAGGAAGTGACACTCACGCCCCTGACGAGGCCCTCGCGCCTGCGGCCCGGTGACCGGGTCGCGGTCGTGTCGCCCAGCGGCCCCGTCCCCGAGGACCGCCTCCGGGCCGGGTTGGACGTCCTGCGCGGCTGGGGGCTCGACCCCCTGGTGATGCCGCACGTCCTGGACGTGCACCCGGAACTCCCCTACCTCGCGGGGTCGGACGAGGACCGCGCCCAGGACCTGACGGATGCGTGGTGCGACCCGTCCGTCTCCGCGGTCATGTGCGCCCGCGGCGGGTACGGCGTGCAGCGCATGGTCGACCTGCTCGACTGGACGGCGATGAGGGCTGCCGGGCCCAAGGTGTTCATCGGCTACAGCGATGTGACGGCGCTGCACGAGGCGTTCGCCGTACGGCTGGGGCTGGCCACGCTGCACGGGCCGATGACCGGGGCCGTCACGTTCCTCAAGGACGACCCCACCCGGGAGTCGCTTCGGGCCACGCTCTTCGAGCCCGAGACGGTACGGGTCCTGGGCGCCGGAAGCGCCCGGGCCATGGTTCCCGGGCGGGCCCGGGGCGTCACCCTGGGCGGCTGCCTGGCCCTGCTCGCCGCCGACCTGGCCACCCCGAACGCCCGCTCTTCCGTGCGCGGCGGCCTGCTCCTGCTGGAGGACGTCGGCGAGGAGCCGTACCGACTGGACCGTATCCTCACCCAACTCCTGCGCGCGGGGCGGCTCGACGGAGTCGCCGGTATCGCCCTCGGTTCGTGGGAGGAGTGCGGCCCCTACGCCGAGGTCCGCGCCACCCTCCTGGACCGGCTGGGTCCCCTCGGTGTACCGGTCGTCGAACACCTGGGCTTCGGCCACAGCCCCACCAACCTGACCGTGCCCCTCGGCGTCCTGGCCACCCTGGACGCCGACGCGGGCACCCTGACACTGGACGAGCCCGCACTGCGCTGACAGGGCGGCGGCCGGTCCTCCTTGTTGAACATCCGTCAAGAAACCTTGTCCAGGGCCGTTGACGTGGATCTGACACGTGTCACACGATGGGCGCGGCCCGGTACTTACCGGTCGGTATGTGTCCTCACCCGTGGAGGCCCTCGTGTTGTCGCGCGCCCTGCCCCGGCTTCGTCGGTCCCTGGTTCTCGCGGCCGGTGCCGCGCTCGTCGCACCGCTCGCGGTGACCGTACCGCCGGCCGCCGCCGCGGCCGCCCCGGTGCCGGGGCGGTTCACCGTCACGGCACTGACGTTCACCGTCGAGGCGGGTGGGCGGAGCTGTGCCGTGGACGCCGATCTGTACCGGCCCGCCGGGGTGGATGCCGGCAACCGGGCGCCCGCCGTACTGGCCACCAACGGGTTCGGAGGGAGCAAGTCCGACGGGTCCACCGACGCCATCGGCAAGGCGTTCGCCGAGCGCGGCTATGTCGCCCTCGTCTACTCGGGGCTCGGGTTCGGCGCATCCGGATGCCTGATCTCGCTCGACGATCCGCGCATCGACGGCACGGCGGCGTCCCGGCTCATCGACTTCCTCGGCGGCACACGCGCCGCCGACGACGGCACCAAGGCCGACTTCGTCACCACCGACGGACACGGCGACCCCCGGGTGGGCATGATCGGCGGCTCGTACGGCGGTGCCGTGCAGATGGCCACGGCCGCCGTCGACCACCGCGTCGACGCCCTCGTCCCGGTGATCACCTGGCACGACCTGGCGTACTCGCTGGACCCCAACAACGCCTCGCGGACCGTCCCCGGGGCGTTCAAGTGGCAGTGGTCCAACGGGTTCTACCTGATGGGGGAGGGGCAGCCGCTCCTCGTGCCGAACCTCGACCCCTCGCGGATCAACAAGCTGGGCTGTCTGCACTTCGTCACCCGCGCCTGCGACACCGTCCGGCTGCTCAACTCCGGCCGCTACCCGGCCGGCAGGACGCAAGCCATGCTCGACTTCGCGCGCAGCGTGTCGCCGGTCTCGTACCTCGACAAGGTCAAGGCACCGACGCTCCTCATCCAGGGACAGGCGGACAGCCTGTTCACCCTCAATGAGGCACAGGCGAGTTACGAGCAGCTCAAGGCGCGGGGCACCGAGACCAAGATGATCTGGCAGTCGTGGGGCCACAGCGGCGGGCTCACCGACCCCGCCAGCGGCGAGCTCAACCTCGGCGAGGGCAACCTGGAGACCAGCTATGCCGGGCGGCGCATCCTCGCCTGGTTCGACCGCTACCTGCACGGCAAGGCGGGCACGGACACGGGGCCGGACTTCGCGTACTACCGCGACTGGCAGACCGGTTACGGCACCGCGGCCACCGTGCCGCTGCTGTCGCGGACGCTGTACCTGTCCGGCGACGGCAAGCTCGTCGACAACCGCGCCAAGGTGGCGCGGGGCGCCCGGGAGTACCGCAACCGCCTGGTGCCCACCAGCCATTCCGAGTTCTCGCTCGCCGGCCTGATCGGGCTTCCCGACCCCGAGCCGTACGACACCAAGGGCACCTACCTCGGCTGGACCAGCGAGCCCCTGAAGGATCCCGTCGACGTCGTCGGCGCCCCCAGGGCCACCCTCCGTGTCATCTCCCCGACGACCGAGCGGGTGCAGCACTCCGGGGACGCCGCCGACAAGCTGGTGCTCTTCGCCAAGGTGTACGACGTCGCCCCCGACGGCACGCAGACCCTGGTCAACCGGCTGGTTGCGCCCGTGCGGGTGCCCGACGTGACACGGGCCTTCACCGTGGACCTGCCCGGCATCGTGCACCGGTTCGAGACCGGTCACCGGCTCCGGTTCGTGATCGCCGCGAGCGACTCCGCGTACTTCGGCAACCGCGGCATCAAGCCGGTGACCGTCACCAGTGACCCGAAGGACACCGGTGTCCTCCGCCTTCCCGTCGTCGGCGGGAAGGCGGGATGAGGGCTACCGGGACAGGGCGGCGTAACCCGGGCGGATCACCTCGTCGATGATCCGGCGGCGCTCGGGCAGCGGCAGGAACGCGGCCTCGACGGCGGCGACCGTGAACTCCTCGAAGACCTCGGGGCCGTAGCCGAAGGCGTCCACCATGTGCTGGAACTCCTGGCTCATGGTGGTGCCGGAGACCAGACGGTTGTCCGTGTTCAGCGTGATGCGGAAGCCGAGGCGGCGCAGCTGGTCGATCGGGTGCGTCGCGTAGTCCTTGGCGGCGCCCGTCTGGAGGTTGGAGGTCGGGCAGACCTCCAGCGCGATGCCGTTGTCACGGACGTACGCGGCCAGGTGGCCGAGCGTGGCCGTGCCGTCCTCGTGCACCTGGATGTCGTCGGTGATCCGCACGCCGTGGCCGATCCGCTCGGCGCCGCAGACCTGGACGGCCTCGTGGATGGACTCCGCGCCGACGGCCTCGCCCGCGTGGATGGTGAAGTGGCAGTTGTGCCGCTTGAGGTGCTGGAAGGCCGGCAGGTGGCGGGCCGGCGGATTGCCGATCTCGCCGCCCGCGATGTCGAACCCGGCCACGCCCCGCTCGCGGTGGGCGACGGTCAGCTCGGCTATCTCCAGCGAACGGTCCGTGTGACGCATACCGGTCAGCAGCGTGCCGACGGTGATCCGCCCGCCGGTGCGGCGCTCGCCCTCCCGGAAGCCGTCGTTCACGGCCTCCACGACCTCGTCCAGGGTCAGGCCGGCCGCCAGGTGCTGCTCGGGGGCGTACCGCACCTCGGCGTAGACGACACCGTCCGCCGCCAGGTCCTCGGCGCACTCGGCCGCGACGCGGAACAGCGCCTCGCGGGTCTGCATCACCGCACAGGTGTGGGCGAACGTCTCCAGGTAGCGCTCCAGCGAGCCGGAGTCGGCGGCGTCGCGGAACCTCTCGCCGAGCGCGGCCGGGTCCTCGGTCGGCAGACCGGTGTAGCCGCAGTCGCGGGCCAGCTCGATGATCGTGGCGGGGCGCAGGCCGCCGTCCAGGTGGTCGTGGAGGACCGCCTTGGGAGCACGGCGGATCCAGTCGGCGGCGGGGGCCCCGGTGGTGGCGGGAGCGTCGGCGGGGAGGTTGTCAGACAAGTGCATGGGGCGGGAGTGTACGGCACACCGGGACCCCGGCGCCGTGACCCACCTGACAGGCTCAGTTCGACTGGAGGACCGGGAGCGCCGCCGCGCCCGTGGGCAGCATGTGCTTGGCCGCGAGGACCGGGGTGTCCCCGGCGCGTACGACCTGGGTGATCAGTACGGCGGGGGTGTCGGCGGGCCGGCCCAGCTGTTCGCCGCGCCGCTGCCCGACCAGCGTCGCCGTCACGCTGCTGTGCGCGCTCAGCGGCACTCCGCGCGAGGACGAGGCGAGTACCGCGAGCATCGACGTACGGGCGGCGTCCGGGCCGCCCGCGACGGTCTCCAGTGCCCGGGCGAAGGCCGGGTGCGCGGTTTCC
This sequence comes from Streptomyces sp. NPDC000229, assembly GCF_040300825.1. Classification (NCBI taxonomy): domain Bacteria; kingdom Bacillati; phylum Actinomycetota; class Actinomycetes; order Kitasatosporales; family Streptomycetaceae; genus Streptomyces; species Streptomyces sp. NPDC000229. Next base: position 5,990 of record NZ_JBEPEL010000075.1, on the reverse strand, counting down.
AGGACGTCCTCGGCGGCCGCCCACTCCTGGCTGAGCGCCGCCGCCGTACCGTCCGCGGCCAGCAGCGACTCCCAGAACCGCAGCCGGGCGCGGGCGGCTGCGAGCAGGTGCTGGGCGGTGAAGTCGGTCGGTTCCTCGACCGCCCGCAGCAGGGCGCGCACGCGGACCGGGGCGCCCGCGCCGATCAGCTCCTCCAGGGGCTGGATGTGCTCGAAGCCGCGCCGGGGCGGGCGGTCGGCGACGGTCCGGCCGACCCCGCGGCGTACCGACAGCAGGCCGTCCTCCTGGAGCAGCAGCAGGGCCTCGCGCAGGGCCGGACGGCTCACGCCCAGCTCGGCGGCGAGCCTGGGTTCGGAGGGGAGGGTCGAACCGGGCGGGTAGGTGCCGGCGTGGATGGCGTCCACGATCCGCTCGTACAGCACCACCACCGGTCTCCGCTGCTCCGTGCGGCTGACCACCATTGCCCCTCCTCGGCTCACTTGTCTGCAAGCTATGCCCCCGCGGGTGGCCTCGGCAATGGTGTCCGGTATCGATTCAGCGGCACTGATCTGCGAAAACTCGAAAAGTTGGCTGGAGGGTCTTGACGTTTACGCGCGTAGATCTCAATCTGACTCAGCAGCACTTGTCTGACAAGGGCAAGCGGCGTGCCGTTTCACCGATCTCGACATGACATCCAAGGCAAAGGGGCCGACATGTCCATCTCGCTCGGCCGGACACGTTCCGGAGCCGAATCCGACCTCGCGGGCCGCGGCCCCATGCTGCTGGCGATGGTCCTGGCCGTGCTCGGCTACCAGATCAACGCGACCATGCTCAGCCCCGCACTGCCCGATGTCATCGAGCGCCTCGGTACCACCACGGCCGCCGCCGGTCTGTCGCAGACCCTCTTCTTCCTGATGGCCGCCATCGGCCAGGTCACGCTGGCCCGCCTCAGCGACCAGCGCGGCCGCAAGCCGATGATGATCGTCTGCGCGATCGTCCTGATCTTCGGCAACCTGCTCTGCGTCTTCGCGCCCAACATCGAGATCTTCATCGTCGGCCGCGTCCTCCAGGGCATCTCCGCCGCGATGTTCACCCTCGCCTTCCTCACCCTGAACCAGCTGCTCACCCCGGCCGGCTTCGGCAAGGCAGCCGGCATCATCACCGCCGTCAACGGCGGCCTCGCCGGTGTCGACGCCATCGCGGGCGGCCAGATCGCCGACACCATCGGCTTCCGCGGGATCTTCGTCTGCTCCACCCTGATCGCGGTCGCCGGCCTGATCGGCGTACGCCGGTACGTTCCCGACGTCCCGCCCACCACCGGCGCCGACGCCCGCTTCGACGCCCGGGGCATCTCCGCCCTCGCCCTCGGCCTCACCGGCATCCTCGTCGGCCTGGCCCAGGGCGGCGCATGGGGCTGGACCTCCGCGCTCACCCTCGGCTTCCTGCTCGGCGGCCTCGCCTCCCTCGTCTTCTTCGTCGTCTCGCAGAAGAGCGCCCCCAACCCGGTCATCGACCTCGACGTCCTCGCCTCCCGGCGCGCCTGGCCGCTGCTGCTGACCACGGTCTGCACCCTCGGCGGCGCCTTCGGGGCGATCGCCCTGACCATCCCGCTGTTCTCCCAGGACACCCGCGTCGGCCTCGGCCTGACCGCCGTCACCGCCGCGATCCTCTTCCTCACCCCGATCCAGCTGATCGGCGTGATCTCCGCACCCCTGACCGGCCGCCTCGGCCCGAAGGTCGGCTGGCGCACCGTCGTGGTCGTCGGCGCCGTCGCCAACTTCGCGATCTTCGTCTTCGCCACGCTGTTCCTGCACAGCGAGTGGATCCTGGTCACCGCGCTCGCCGCGCTGGGTGTCACGTACGGCGGATTCATGCTCACCGGCCTCAACGGCCTCGCCGTCACCACCGCTCCCAAGGACAAGCCCGGTTCGCTCTCCGGCCTCAACGGTGCCTGCTTCGGTATCGGTGCCTCGCTCGGCATCGCCCTCGCCTCCGCCATGATCAGCGCGGGCAGCGACGCCCAGGGCGTCACCGAGGCCGGCTACCAGCACGCGATGTACGCCGCGCTCGCCCTGCTCGGCATCGGCGTCGTCACCGCACTGCTCATCCAGCGCCCCGACCCGGCCGACACCGCGGACACCGACGAGCCGCAGCTGGTCGTCACCCACCACTGATCACCCGTACGGCCCGCCCCACCGCCCCCGTGCCGCCAGGATCTGCACACCCTGGTGGCCGGGGGCGGCAGGCGTTCTTCCACCTGAAGGAGGCAACGGTGAAGCGTGCGGCCACGGTGACGGCGGGGATGGCACTGGCCCTGACGGCGACGGTCGGGACGGCGACGGGCGGGACGGCGATCGCGGCGGCCGTCGCAGGCCCGCCGGTGCCGGACTTCATCGGCAAGGGGCTCATGACCGTCTTCACCACGATGGACCACCGCACGAAGGTCGAGGTGCGCGACGCCAGCGGCTACGACCGTACGGTGCTGTGGCCGTCGAACTGGAAGGTCTGCTCCCAGCACCCCGCCCCCGGCACGGACCTCGGCGGCCGCACGCTCGCCGTCGACGTGATGAAGAAGGGCGAGAAATGCCCGCGGAAGAGCCGGGCGGCCCGCCCGGACGACGCCCGCTGACGCCCTCGCTATCCTGACCGGATGTCCGCGAACGGCGCCCGACCTCCGTACCTGGCCGAAGGCCCGCACGTCGGCATCCGCCACCTCACCTACGAGGACGCCGACGAGTTCACCGCCCGGGCCCGCGAGAGCAGGGACCTGCACCGGCCGTGGCTCTTCCCGCCGGAGACCGCCCAGGCGTACGCCGCCTACGCGCGTGCCCGCATCGATACCCCGGACACCGAAGCCCTCCTGGTCTGCGAGCGGGAGGCGGGCGGCGCGATCGCCGGGTACATCAACATCAACAACATCGTCCGCGGCGGCTTCCTCAACGGCACCCTCGGCTACGGCGCCTTCGCCCACGCGGCCGGCCGCGGCCTGATGAGCGAAGGGCTCGGCCTGGTCCTCCGCCACGCCTTCGGCCCGCTCGGCCTGCACCGGCTGGAGGCCAACATCCAGCCGCGGAACCACTCCTCGGTCGCGCTCGTCCGCCGCGCCGGGTTCCGGCTGGAGGGATTCTCCCCGGCCTTCATCTTCGTCGACGGCGCCTGGCGCGACCACGGGCGCTGGGCGATCACGTCCGACGAGCTGATTGCCCGCCCCGCCTGACGGCACGGAAGACGAACCGCATGCGGAACATCGTGGTCATCGACGCCCCGTCCAACCTGGGCCTGCATCCAGCTCGGCGCCTCGCTCGCGCTGAAGCGGCTCGGCCGGTACGGGCTCGCCGCCATCGACGCTTCCGCCGACTTCCGGCACCCCGGCAATTCCGACCGGATCGGCGCGGCCGCCGGTGAGGAACTGGCGATCGCCACCGGACGCGGGCAGGACGACCTCACCGACATCGACGGCCTCAAGCCCTATCTGCGCGACGAGGACGTCCGGCTGTTCGGCATCCGGGACCACGACGAGGAGGACCGCACGGAACTCGCCGAGCTGAAGATCCCCACCGTCACGGTCGGCGAGATCCGCGAGTGGGGGGCCGCCGACCTCGCGGGCGCGGTCGTCCAGACCCTGGAGATCCCCGCCCTCGACGGCTTCTGGGTGCATCTGGACGCCGACGCGCTCGACCCCTCCGTCATGCCCACCGTCGACAGCCCCGACCCCGACGGGCTGCTCCCCGACGAACTCGCCCCGCTGCTGCGGACACTGGTGCGATCCGAGCAGTGCGTCGGGCTCAACGTGACGATCTACGATCCCGACCTCGACCCCGACGGCACGGCGGGCGCGCTGCTCACCGACCTCGTGGTCGATGCCATGACCGGCGACTGACACACCCTGGCCGGGTAGGGCGTCCACCGTGTTCCATGGTCGTCATGACCGTGCGACGAGCCGTACTGACCCTCCCGGCCGCCCCGTTGGGCCCGGAGAACCCGCTCCCCGCCCTCAGCCCGCTCGACCGCCCCCGCACCGTCGACGACGCCACCCGGCGGGCCATGCCACCCGAGATGGCCCGCCAGACCGGCTACGAGCCGCTGCGCACCCCGCTCCCCACCCGGATCCTCGACGGGTACGGGCGTGAACGCACCGAGACCGACTTCGACGCGATCGTGATCGAGAACGAGCGGCTCCGGGTCACCGTGCTGCCCGGCCTCGGAGGCCGCGTCCACTCGCTGCACCACAAGCCGACCGGCCGTGAACTGCTCCACCGCAACCCGGTGTTCCAGCCCGCCGCCTTCGCCCTCAACGGCGCCTGGTTCTCCGGCGGCATCGAGTGGAACATCGGCGCCACCGGCCACACCGCCCTCACCTGCGCCCCGCTGCACGCCGCCGTCGTCCCGGCGCCCGACGGCGGCGACATGATCCGGCTGTGGGAGTGGGAGCGGCTGCGCGACCTGCCCTTCCAGGTCGACCTGTGGCTGCCGGACGGCTCCGACTTCCTCTACGCGGGCGTACGGATCCGCAACCCGCACGAGCGGCCCGCCCCCGTCTACTGGTGGACCAACATCGCCGTGCCCGAGGACCGGCGGATCCTGGCCCCGGCCGACGAGGCCTGGCACCACGGCCCCGCACACACCCTCCGCCGCGTCCCGGTCCCGTACCAGGACGGTGAGGACCGCACGTACCCGCGGAACAGCGCCCACTCGGGCGACTGGTTCTACGAGGTGCCGGACGGCTCACGCAAGTGGATCGCGGCGCTCGACGCGGACGGCGACGGGTTCGTCCACACCTCCACGGACCTGCTGCGGGGCCGCAAGCTGTTCGTATGGGGCCACGGCCGGGGCGGCCGGCGCTGGCAGGAGTGGCTCACCGGGCCGCGCGCGGCGGGCACGGCGGGGGAGCGGGGTGCACCCGGTTACGCCGAGATCCAGGCCGGGCTCGCCCGCACCCAGCTGGAGCACCTGAAACTCGACCCGGGCGGGGAGCTGAGCTGGCTGGAGGCGTACGGGCCGCTGGGCGCCGACCCGCGCGCCGTGCACGGCACGGACTGGGCCGCGGCGCGTGCGGAGGTCGCACTGCGGCTGGAGGAGCGGCTGCCGAGGGCGGACGTCGACGCCGCGTACCGGTCGTGGCGCTCGCGCGCCGACACCGACCCCGGCGCGTGGCTCGCCACCGGCTCGGGATGGGGCGCGCTCGAAGTGCTGCGCGGCCGGTACGAGCTGCCCGGTACGCCCTTCCCGGAAGCGACCCTCGGTGAACAGCAGGAGCCGTGGCGGGAGTTGATGCGTACGGGGAAGCTGCCCGCCCCGCCCCCGGGCGCGCCGCCGGGCCCCTCGCTCGTCGCGCGGCACTGGCGGGACATGCTGGAGACGGCGCCGGCGGAACCGTACACCGAGTATCACCTGGGGGTTGCCCAGTGGCACGCGGGCGACCGCGCCCAGGCCGTCCGAAGCTGGGAACGCGGCCTGGGCGGCAGCCGGGTCAGGTGGCCGATGCTGCGCTGCCTGGCCGTCGCCGACCGCGAGGGCGGCCACCCCGAGCGGGCCGCCGATCGGTACGCGGAGGCGTTCGACGACCTGTGCGCCACCGGCACGGACGACACGCCCGCGCTGGCGGCACTCGCCCGAGAGGCACTGGACGCGCTGCTGGTCGCCGGCCGGCCGGACACCGCCCGCCAGGTGTGGGCACGGCTGCCGGCCGCGGTACGGGAGCGGGGCGCGTTCCGGCTGCTCGAAGCCCGGCTGCTGATCGCCGAGGGCGACCGGGCCGGAGCGAGGGCCGTGTTCGACGCGGGTTTCGAGGTGCCGGACCTCCGGGAGGGCGCGGAGACCCTGGGCGAGATGTGGGCGGCCCTGACGGACGAACCGCTGCCGTACCGCTACGACTTCCGTATGCGCCCGCGGGCGGACGGGGCCTGAAGGGCGGCGGGCGGGTGACCGTGTCACCATGGGGTGCTTGGCAGGGACGGTGAAGTGGGCTCGTGCCTGCTGGGTCTGGGCTGTGGGTGTCTGCGTCATGGGCC